>DASXOU010000688.1:0-15241 GCA_036494045.1 Polyangia bacterium
TCTGTCCGCCGCGCTCGCCCCCTTTCCGGCCGGCCTCCTTGACGCTCATTCCGCCTTTCGCCATTCGTGCTCTCTCCGTTGGTGAATTCGTTGCGTCGCATGCGCGACGATCGCCGGCGCCATGTCGCGCCCGGTAACCTCGTAGATGGATCGGAACGACGGCGTGCCGTTGACCTCGAGCACCGTGGCGCCGCGCTCGCCGACGAGCAGATCGACGCCCGAGTAATCGAGTCCGGCGGCGCGGGTCGCCGCCACCGCGATCGCGGCGGCGCGGGCGTCGAGCTCGACGGCGCGGGCGCGCGCGCCCTGATGCGCGTTGGTGCGAAAGTCGCCGCGCTGCGGCTGCCGCGCCAGCGCCGCTTCGACGCGATCGCCGACGACGAAGGCGCGCACGTCGAGGCGCGCGCCGTCGACGAAGCGCTGCAGATAAAGGGCGCCGCGCGCCGCCAGCAGCGCTTCGGCGCGCTCGCCGTCGCCGGCGCCGAGGCGCTCGACGCCGATGCCGAGCGATCCATAGACCGGCTTGGCCACCGCCTCGCCGAGCGCGGCGAGCGCGCGCGGCAGATCGTCCGGCCGCTGCACCACGCGCACGTCGGGCGTGGGCACGCCGGCGCGCGCCAATTCCCAGCTCGTGCGCAGCTTGTCGATGGCGACGAGCAGCGCCTCGACGTCGTTGCACACGAGGGCGCCGGTGCGCGCGAGCAGACGATAGAGCTCGAGCTGCACGTCGGCGTCGCCCTCGTCGCCGAGCGCGCGCGGCGTGAGGAAGAGATCCCACTTTGCGGCGTCGCGCCCGCGCACCGTGATGCGCGCGCGGCCGGCGGCGAGCTCGGCGGCGAAGTCCGACGGCGCCAGGACGTCGACGTCGCCGGCGCGCATGGCCGACTCCGCGATCCGGCGGGCGTGCCAGTCGTCGTGCGGGTAGGCCGAGATGACGCCGATACGCATGGACCTCGGTAGCTCTCCTTCCTTCCACTTGCTCCGTCTGCGGCCGCGCGGTTCCGTCGAAGCGGCAGCCGCGCGGCCAATCGGTGCGACGCGCACCGACATCCACATGACGAAGCATTCGATGTGCCATTGCCGGCAGCCCGACGAGGGGCTCGCTCTTGCCACGAGCGCGCGCATGCGCCAAAGTCGCGGAATGGAGCGTTTCGCGTTCGTCTTCGTCGTCGCGACGCTCGTCGCCGGCGCGTGCGCGGCGCCGTGCAAGAGCGACGACGTGTGCGCCGTCACCGGCCACGGCGACGACACCGAGGTCTGCGACGGTGACCACTGGCGCACCTGCGGCACCGACGACGGCAATCATGGCCTGCGCATCACGTGCAAGTCGTCACCGTCGATGGACGCGGTCTGCGGCCCCGACGGCTGGACCTTCGAGAACACCAGCTCGCCCTAAACTGTCGACATGGACGTCAGACAGCCAGCCGTCGCAGGTCGTTTCTATCCGGCGGGCGCCGACGAGCTGCGCGCCGAGGTCGTGCGCTGCCTCGGCGATGAGGCGACCGTCGCCGGCGGCAAAGCGCACCTTGGGGTCGTGGCGCCGCACGCCGGCTACGTCTATTCGGGCGCGATCGCCGGCAAGGTGTTCGCCGACACGATCGTTCCGCGGCGCGTGGTGGTGCTCGCGCCCAATCACACAGGGCGCGGCGCGCGCGCAGCCGTCTGGCCGACGGGCGCGTTCGCGCTGCCGGGCGATTCGGTGCCGGTCGACGAGGAGCTGGCGGCGCGGTTGATCGAATCGGGCGCCGGGTTCGTGGCCGATCGCGAGGCGCATCGCTTCGAGCACGCGCTCGAGGTCGAGCTGCCGTTCTTGCGCGCGCGCAATCCGGCGGCGGTGGTGACGCCGGTGATCCTGGGCGGGCTCGACGGCGCCGAGTGCATGGCGCTCGGGCGCACGCTGGCGGAGATCGTGGCGGCGATCGACGAGGAGGTGCTCGTGGTGGCGTCGAGCGACATGAGCCACTACCTGCCCGACGACGTGACGCGGAAGATCGACGAGCGCGCCATCGCGCCGATGCTCGCGTGCGACGCGGGGCGCCTCTACGACGTCGTCGAGCGCGACGACATCAGCATGTGCGGCGTGCTGCCGGCGACGGCGATGCTGAGCTACGCGAAGGCGCGCGGGGCGACGCGAGGCACGCTGATCGCGTACGGCACGTCGGCGGACGCGTTCGGCGATGTCGATCGGGTCGTCGGGTACGCAGGAATCGCGATCGATTGAACAGGCGGCAGGCGGCAGGCAACGGGCAATGTGCGGAGCTATGCAGCGAAAGACTTGGTGCTGGGGTCATAGATGCGGGTTTCGGTGGTGACGAGGCGGTGGTTTTCGATGGTGTAGACGTTGTAGCGGGCGCGGCGGTCGGGGCGGGCGTCGTTGTAGGTGCCGCTGCCGACGCCGATGACGGGGATGCCGCCGTCGCGGCCGGGGAGCGTGACGCGCAGGTCGCGGTGCTCGTGGCCGTGCAGGATGAGCTCGCAGCCGCGCGCCGCCAGGATCCGCTGCAGCTTTCCGCGATCGCGCAGGCCGCGCAGGATCGCGTGGCGGTTGGTGTACGGCGGATGATGAAGCAGAAGCACGCGGAACTTGCCGTCGAGACGCGCGAGCGCGGCGTCGAGCGCGGCGAGCTGCGCGCCGCCCAGCCAGCCGTCGGCGAGCGGCGGCGGCGAGGGCAGCGCCGTCGACGCGCCGATGATCGCGACCTCGCCGCGCACGCGCACCAGCGGGAACTCGACGGCGGCGCTGCCGTCGGACGCGGCGTAAGGCGCCAGGAGTTGGCGGAACAGCTGCTCTTGCAGCGCGCCGAGCGTGTAGACGTCGTGGTTGCCGGGCACGACCGTGACCGCCGACGGGCCGAGCGCGATGCCGTCGAGGATCTCGCGCGCGAGCGTGAACTCGGGGCGCAAGGAGAGGTTCGTCAGATCGCCGGTGACGACGACGTGATCGACCGGCCGCGCGTTCAGATCGTCGACGATGGCGCGGAACAGCGCCACCGGATGCTTCTCGCGCCGCTTGAGGCGCAGGTTCAAATACCCGGCGACGCGCTTGTTGAGGAACTGCCACGGCCGCACGCCGTCGAGCGAGAGCGCGTGTACGTCGGAGAAGTGCGCGAGCTTCATGGGCCGAGCCCATGAAGCCGTCGGCCCCACGGGCCGCCGAAAGGCATCGATCTGAATCGCTCGCTGCGCTCGCTCACGGCCCAGACTATAGAGTGCTCAGCCCTTGCGCGCCATGAAGGTGTGGATGCCGCACTCGGCTTTCTGGCCGTTCCAGCGGCCGGCGCGCTCGTCGTCGCCGGCGCCGACCGGCCGGGTGCACGGCCAGCAGCCGATCGACTTATATCCCTGGTCCAATAATGGATTATAGGGGATATCGTGTTTCGCCAGATAATTCCAGGTATCCTTGCGCGTCCAATGGAGCAGCGGATTGATCTTGTATAACGGCCCTTCCGGTCGCTCGTAATATTCGACGACGTCGATCGCGGCGCGAGTCTTCGATTGATCGCGGCGCAACCCGGCCACCCACGCGTCGAGCCCGTGCAGCGCCCGCTCCGTCGGCTCGACCTTGCGCAGCGCGCAGCACAGATCGGTGTCGCGCTGCCACAAGTTCAAGCCGTGGCGCCGATTCTGCTCGTCGATCGATACCTCGCCGCGCAAAACCTCGATATTCACGCCGTACTTCGCGGCGATTTTTTCGCGCAACTCGATCGATTCCGCGAATAGGAAATCGGTATCGATCGTGAATATCTTGATATCGGGTTTCATCGCCGCGGCCATGGCCACGAGCGCGCAGCCTTCGGGCCCGAACGCGGTGGAGATGGCGATGCGCGGGAAGGTCGCGAACGCCCACTCCAGCACTGCCTCCGGCGATTTGCCGTCGAGCGTGTGCTGCGCCGCCACCGCCAGCGCGCTCATGCGACGCGCGCTTCGGTCTTGTACTCGACGTAGCCGAGCTCGCGCAGCTTGGCGAGGATGCGCTCGACGCCGTCTTGCACCGAATCCTTCGACGAGTCGACGAGCACGTCGGGCGAAAGCGGCGCCTCGTAGGGATCGGAGACGCCGGTGAAGTTCTTGATCTCGCCGGCGAGGGCTTTTTTGTAGAGCCCTTTGACGTCG
Organism: Polyangia bacterium; assembly: GCA_036494045.1. Classification (GTDB taxonomy): domain Bacteria; phylum Myxococcota_A; class Polyangia; order Palsa-1104; family Palsa-1104; genus JAQBQH01. The sequence continues at coordinate 4,114 of DASXOU010000688.1, forward strand.
CGCTCGGCGAGGACGTCGATCGGGCAGTGCACGTAGACCTCGACGAAGCCGGAGCCGTCGTCGGTGACCAGCTTGCGCACCTCGTCGCGCACGTCGCGATAGGGCGAGATCGCCGCCGTGATGGCGGCGACGCCGTTGCGCGCGAGCAGGTTGGCGACGAAGCCAATGCGGCGGATGTTGGTGTCGCGATCTTCTTTCGAGAAGCCGAGGCCCTTCGAAAGATTGGTGCGCACCACGTCGCCGTCGAGGATCTCGACGCGATGACCGAGCGCCTTCAGCCGATCGGCGACCGGCTGCGACAACGTCGACTTGCCGGCGCCCGACAAACCCGTGAACCAGAGCGTGAATCCCTTGGACATGAAGGCATTCTACATAATTCCGACCGATTTTGCGTAGAATCGGAAGACAATAATAGATTCAAATTATTAGATGATCAATAAGGATTGCTTAGAGGTCGGAGCGGCCGTCGGCGCGGGCGGTCTTGGGGTGCGGGACGATATCTTTGGTCATCGCGTGCAGCGTCGCCATCGGACGCTTGGCGAGCGGCCATAGATGAAGGAGCGGCTCGGGGTTGATGTAGAGCTCCTGCCCGTCAGGCGTCGGACGCACGCTGATGGCGAAGTGCAGATGCGGTCCCGAATTGTGGACGCCGGTGTCGCCGACGGTGCCGATGGCCTCGCCCGCCTTGACCGGGATGCCGGGGCGCAGATCTTCGCGAATGCCGTCGAGGTGGATGTACGAAGTCGTGATGGTGCCGCCCTTGTGGATGATCATGATGAAGCGGCCTTCGTTGCCGCGGCGGCCGCCGACTTCCGGATCGCGCTCGACGCGCTCGACGACGCCGTCGTGCGCGGCCAGGACCAGCATGCCCTTCTCGGTGCCGATGTCGACGCCGCAGTGGCCGCCTTCGCACTCTTCGGGGCGCATGCCGTCGCGCGCGGCGCCGAAGCGGCGCGTGTCGCGCTCGGGCAAGAAGCGCTTGGGACCCGGCAGCGGATGCAGCCACACGTCGCTCTCGGCGGCGACGCCCGGCGCGGGCGCGAGCATCGCCATCGCATCGCCCACCGTCGGCGCCGGCGCGGGCTTGGGCGGCGGCGCGATCGACGCCGACACCAGCGGCGCCGAGCCGATGAGCTTGCCGCCGAAGAGCAGCACCGCCAGGCCGCAGGCAGCGACGCCGGCGGCGCCCTTCCACGACATGCGCGACCAGACCGACGGCAGCGTCGGCAGCGCCGAGGTGTCCTCGTCGCCGACGTCGCCGATGGGCAGCTCGGGCGGCGGCAGCGACGCCTTTTCCTTGCACACGGACGAGCAATAGGCGCGCACTTTACCGTCGATGACGAGCGTGGCGCGCGCGCGCAGCGGGTCGTATTGTGCCGCGCAGACCGGGCACGTCGCCGGGACGATTCGCATGCCGTCGTTCATCGTAAAGGGTTTGCCCTCGTGCAGTCAACCGATGAACGCGCGCGTGTACGTTGATTGAACCTTTGGCGAGCTGCGTTATATTGCGCCGCATGTCTGAGCCGGGCCCCGCATTCCTCGTAGAGCTGAAGCGCTCCCACTTTTGCGGCGAGCTGCGCGCCGCCGACGTCGGCAACCAGAACGTGGTTCTCATGGGCTGGGTGGCGACGCGCCGCGATCACGGCGGCCGCGTCTTCATCGATCTTCGCGATCGCACTGGCATCACGCAGGTGGTGTTTGGGCCCGACGTCGACGCCACCGCGCACGCGCTCGCCGGCGAGCTGCGCTCGGAGTTCTGCATCGCCGTCGCCGGGCGCGTGATCTCGCGCGGGTCGAACGTGAATCCGAAATTGCCGACCGGCGAGATCGAGGTCGAAGCGACGCGCCTGCAGATCTTCTCGCGCTCGGAGACGCCGCCGTTCGAGATCACCGACGACACCGACGCGGGCGAGGCGGTGCGCCTCAAGTATCGCTATCTCGATCTGCGGCGCCCGTCGCTGCAGAAGAACTTTCTGGTGCGGTCCAAGCTCAATCGCGCCACGCGCGAGTTTTTCTACGAGAACCAGTTCTCGGAGCTCGAGACGCCGTTCATGGTCAAGTACACGCCGGGCGGCGCGCGCAACTTCCTGGTGCCGTCGCGGATGAACCCGGGGCACTTCTACGCGCTCGCGGAGTCGCCGCAGATCTTCAAGCAGCTGTTCATGGTCGCGGGGCTCGATCGCTACTTTCAGATCGTGCGCTGCTTCCGCGACGAGGATTTTCGGCTCGACCGGCAGCCGGAGTTCACGCAGATCGACGTCGAGCTCTCGTTCTGCGACGAGGAGGACGTCTATCGCGTAATGGAGGGGCTGGTCGCGCGCATCTGGAAGGATGTGCTCGGCGTGGCCATTCCGACGCCGTTTCCGCGGCTCAGCTACGACGAGGCGATGGGAAAATACGGCGTCGACAAGCCGGACCTGCGTTTCGGGCTGCCGCTCACCGACGTGACCGACACGCTGAAGCCGCTAAACGGCGGCGGCGTGCCGCTGTTCGCAACCGCGCTCGAGCAGAACGGGATCATCAAGGCGCTGCGCTTGCCGGCTGCGAACGCGGGCGCGCTGTCGCGCACCGAGGCCGACAAGCTCGAAGAGTTCGTCAAAGGCTTCGGCGCGCGGGGCCTGGCGCGCGCGAAAGTCGCCGACGGTGGCGAGTGGACGCAGTCGCCGCTGGCCAAGAACATCTCGCCCGAGGCGCGCGCGGCGGTCAACGCCGCCGTCGGTGCCACGCCGGGCGACTACCTGTTCTTCCAGTTCGGGCGCGCCAAGCTGGTGAACGCGGTGCTCGGCGGCCTCAGGCTGCACCTCGGGCACAAGCTCGGCATGGTGCCCAAGGGCGGCTGGAACTTTTTGTGGGTCACCGGCTTTCCGCTCTTCGACTACGACGAGGACAAAAAGCGCTACGTCGCCGCGCACCATCCGTTCACCGCCCCGCGCGCCGCCGACGTGCCGCTCCTCGAGAGTGACCCGGGCAAAGTGCAAGCGCGCGCGTACGACCTCGTGCTCAACGGCAACGAGATCGCCGGCGGCTCGCTGCGAATCTATCAGCGCGAGGTGCAGGCCAAGGTGTTCGCCGCGCTCGGGCTCACCGAAGCGGACTTCCGCGCCAAGTTCGGCTTTCTCCTCGACGCGTTCAAGTACGGGCCGCCGCCGCACGGCGGGATCGCGTTCGGCGTCGATCGATTGGCGATGCTCCTCTGCGGCGCCGATTCCTTGCGCGACGTGATCGCGTTCCCCAAGACGCAAAAGGGAACCGACCTCATGACCGACGCGCCGACGCCAGTCTCCGACGAGCAACTGGAGGAGCTGCACGTGCGGCTGGCGCCCACAATCAAGCCGGGCACGAAGAACGAGGGATGACCGGCGCTCGCGCGGATCGCCGGGCGACGCTGGAACGGCTCGGCGCCGAGACGTTCGATCTCCTCGTCATCGGCGGCGGCGTCACCGGCGCGGGCATCGCGCGCGACGCGGCGTTGCGCGGGCTCAAGGTCGCGCTCGTCGAGAAGACCGACTTCGCGGCGGGCACGTCGTCGAAGTCGTCGAAGCTGGTACACGGCGGATTCCGCTATCTCGAGCACGCGCAGTTCCGGCTGGTGTTCGAGGGGACGAACGAGCGCGCGCTGCTCATGAAGGTGGCGCCGCATCTGGTGCGACCGCTCGAGTTCCTCTTGCCGGTGTACAAGCACGACAAGCCGGGGCTGTTCGTGCTCGACGTGGGCTTGTGGATCTACGACGGGCTCTCGAAGTTCTCGTCGCCCAAGCTGCATCGCACGGTGCGCGCGCCGCGGCTGGGCAAGATCGAGCCCGGGCTCAAGCGCGACGGGCTCGACGGCGGGCTCCTTTATTACGACTGCGCGACCGACGATGCGCGGTTGACGCTGGAGAACATCGTCGACGCGCGCGCGCTCGGCGCGAGCATCGCGAACTACACGCGTGCCGTGAAGCTCATCCGCGACGGCGATCGGATTGCCGGCGCGGAGGTGCAGCCGGTGGATCCTGGCGACGGCGGCGACGGCCGCGACGGCGGCGCGACCATCGCGGTGCGCGCCAAGGTCACGATCAACGCGACCGGGCCGTGGACCGACGACGTGCGCCGACTCGCCGGCGACAAGAGCATCCTGCACGCGTCCAAGGGCGTGCATCTCGTCGTCGACGCCAAGCGGCTGGCGCCGCGGCACGCGGTGGTCATGAAGCAGAAGAAGCGCATCGTCTTCTGCATTCCGTGGGGGCAGGATCGCACGGTCATCGGCACCACCGACACCTTCTGGGACGCGCCGCCCGAGGAGGTGCACACGGACGCCGCCGACGTTGCCTATTTGTTGGACCTGGCCAACAACTATTTTCCCGAGGCCAAGCTCACGCCCGACGACGTGCTCGCGACGTGGGCCGGCGTGCGGCCGCTCATCAAGCCCGACAGCGACGTGGCGACGGCGTCGGACGTGTCGCGCGAGCATCACATCCTCGAGCGGCCGGGGCTGGTCACGATCGCGGGCGGCAAGCTCACGACCTATCGGCGCATGGCGGCGGAAGTCGTGGATCACGCGGGCAAGCAGCTCGGCGAGCTGCCGCCGTGCGGGACCGAGACGCGGCCGCTGCCGGGCGCGGCCGAGCCGATCTACAGCGCCGGCTACGCGGGCGTCACCGCGCTGCAGGAGCGGCTCGCGGGCGAAGGCGTCGTCGACGCGGCCGTGGCCAAGCACCTGGCGAACACGTATGGCGCGCGCGCGCCGTCGGTGGTCGCGCGCGTGAAAGCGGAGGCGGCGCTCGGCGAGCGGCTCGATCCCGAGCTCGCGTACGTGATGGCGCAAGTGGACGTGGCCGTCGACGAGGAGCAGGCGCTCACCGTCGAGGATGTGCTCGGGCGGCGGCTGCAGCTCTTGTTGCGCGCGCGCGATCAAGGGCTCGGGTGCACCGAGCGTGTGGCGCGGCGGATGGCGACGCGGCTCGACTGGGACGAGGCGCGCACGACGCGCGAGATCGCCCACTATCGCGGCGTCGTCGCCGGCACCCGCCAATTTCGGGGCGGCGGCCCTCGGGTCTGAAGTCCCCAGGGCACGGAAGTCTCCAGCACCGGCGACGGCGCGGCGCGGGTTTGCCGGTGGCATCGCGCTCGCAATGTCGGCGGACATGCGCTTTGCGCCGACCGCCGTCTCGATCGCCGTCATCGGCGCCGTCACCGGCGCCATGGGGCTCGCCGCCGGCGGCTGTCTCGGCTCGATGCCGTCGAGCGCGGCGTCAGGCACCGGCGGCAACGCGGCGCCGGCGAGCGGCGGCGACGACGCCGGCGTGGCCGCGCCCGATCTCGCGAGCGGACCCGACCTGGCGCCGGCGCCGATGCCCGACCTCGCGTCGACCGACCTCGCCGGGCTCGTCGATTGTTACGGCAAGGCGGTCTGCGATCCGACGATGGAGTTCTGCATTCGCCTCTATCCCGGCTCGGCGACCACGCCGGGCACGCCGCAGCCGCCCGCTTGTTACCAGCCCGTCGATTGCATGGGCGCCAACATGAACTGCGACTGCATCACGCAGGATGCGACGCTCTCGGCGTACTGCGCGAACTGTGTCGATCACATGGACGGCACCTACGACTGTTACGCGCAGCAGTAGCGCGCGCGTCGCCATCACGAGTGCTATGCTGCGCGCCCATGCCGATGGCCACGCGCACCCACGAGCTCGTCGGCGAGCTCGAGCGCATGATGCCCGGACGCGTCTCGACGACGCCGCCCGATCGCGTCGCCTACGCGCGTGACTTGTGGCCGCGCGGGCTCATCGGGCTCGCCGGCGGCGCGCCGGCGCCGCATCCGCCCGACGCCGTGGTGTGGCCGGCGTCGACAGAAGAGGTAGCGGCGATCGTGCGCGCGGCGGCGCGGACGGGAACGCCGATCGTGCCCTTCGGCGCCGGCTCGGGCGTGTGCGGCGGAACGCTGCCGATTCGCGGCGGCATCGTCGTCGATCTCAAGCGCATGCGCAGCATCGTCGAGGTCGACGGCGAAGCGGGCGCGGCGACCATCGAAGCCGGGATCCTCGGTGAGCACCTCGAGCACGAGCTGAACCGGCGCGGATTTACGCTCGGACATTTTCCGTCGTCGATCATGTGCTCGACGTTCGGCGGCTGGCTGGCGGCGCGCTCGGCCGGGCAGTTCTCGACCAAGTACGGAAAGATCGAGGACATGGTGCGGCGCTTGACCTTCGTCGACGGGCGCGGCGAGGTGCACACCGTCGACGCCGGCGCGGCGCCCGACATCGCGCAGTGGCTGGTCGGCTCGGAAGGCACGCTCGGCATCATCACGCGCGCGACCGTGACCGTGTGTCCCAAGCCCGCGCTGCAGCTCTATCGCGGCTGGTCGTTTCCGCGCGTCGCCGCCGGCTGCGAGGCGATCCGGCGCCTGCTCCAGCGCAACTTGCGGCCCGCGTGCGTGCGGCTCTACGACGAGCTCGACTCGTTCCTGCATCGCGGGGAAAAAGATCACGATCGCGGCGAGCCCGAATCCTCCGCTCTCGAGCAATACCTATCGATGCTGGCGCCGACCGGCAAGAGCGTCGTCGGCGAGTGGAAGAAGCGCGCCATCGCGCTGGCGCTGACGCGGCCGGAGCTGGTGAACAAGCTGGCGTCCACGTTTCTGCCGTACGCGCAGAACGGCTGCCTCTTGATCGTCGGCTTCGAGGGCGAACAGACGCTCACCGAGGCGGAGGCGCGCGCCGCCACCGCCGAGCTCGAGCGCGCGGGCGGGCGCGATCTCGGCGAAGGGCCGGGGCGGCGCTGGCTTCAGCATCGCTACGCGGTCAGCTTTCGCATGTCGAAGGTGTTCGACGCCGGCGCGTTCGTCGACACCATGGAAGTCGCGACCACGTGGGACAAGCTGCTCGAGCTCTATCGCGCGGTGCGCGAGGCGGTGTCGCCATTGGCGTTCATCATGGCGCACTTCTCGCACGCGTATGCCGACGGCTGCTCGATCTACTTCACGTTCGCCGCGCGCGGCAACGGCGCCGCCGACGCCGAGAAGAAGTACGACGACATCTGGCGCGCCGGGCTGGCCGCGGTCAGCAGGGTCGGCGCGACCATCTCGCATCATCACGGCGTCGGCTTGTCGAAGGCGCCGTTCATGCCCGAAGAGCACGGCGCGGCGATGGAGATCTATCGCGCGCTCAAGGACGTGCTCGATCCGCACGGCATCATGAACCCGGGCAAGATGGGCCTGTGAGCGGCCGGCCATGAGCGATCGCATAAACGTGGACGAATCGCCGTTTTGGGCCGATCGGCTCGTGCACGCGGTCGGCGCCATCCACGTCATCGCGCAGTCGGGACGCGCGATGGTGCGGCCGGGCGCGCCCGCCGAATTGTGCGACGTCGTGCGCATCGCCGGCGAAGTGGGCGCGCGCGTCGGCGTCGGGCTGGGCGCGGGAAATCACGACGGCATCGAGGTCGATCTGTCGCGCATGTGCAACGTGCTCCACCTCGACGAGACCTCGCTCGTGGTCACCGCGCAGGCGGGGATCACCTTCGATGCGCTCGAGCGCGCGCTCGGCGAGCGCGGGCTCATGCTCGGCGCGGTGCCGTCGTGGGCGCGGCTGCGCACGGTCGGCGCGCTGCTGGCGGCGCCGCGCCCGTCGGAGGCGTCGCCGCGGCTCGGGCGCTTCGTGCATACGTGCCTCGGCATCCAGGCGCTTTTGCCCGACGGCACCGAGATCGCGACGCGGTTGGCGCCGCGCAAGGCGACCGGGCCCGACTTGATGCACGCGATCGTCGGCGCGCGCGGCACGCTCGGCATGATCACGGCGGCGACCTTGCGCGTGCAAAGGCGTCAGGACACGCGGCTGTCGGCGGCCTTCGCGCATCCGACGCTGCCGTCGGCGTTGTCGGCGGCGCGCGCGCTGCTCGTGCGCGGCGGTCGGCCGGTCGAGCTGACGGTGTCGGCGGCGGGCGTGGTGTCGCTCGACGTCGACGGGCCGGAGCCGCTCGCGGCCGCCGAGGTCGCGCTCGCGGCCGAAGTCACGCGCGCGCACGGCGGCGAGCCGGTGCCGCATGCGCCGCCGCCGCGCTGGCTGACGCCGCCGCACGAGCGCGGCGTGGCGCTCGAGCGCGTCGACGCCGAGGTGTTGGCGCCGGCGCTCGTCGGCGATGCCGTGCGCGTCGTCGGCTGGCACACGGGCGGCGCTTGCGTCGTCGACAGCGCGCGTCCGCCGGCCGCGCCGCCGGCGCTGTCGCCGCTCGTCGCCGCGCTGAAGAAGCGGCTCGATCCGCAGGATCGCTTCGTCGCCTGGCCCGTCAACGACAGGCTCCCTCATTAATATGTCGCCGCCACCCGACACCGAGACGTCGATCACGTACTGCACCTATTGTCCGAAGCTGTGCCGTCACACCTGCCCGGTGTCGAACGCCGAGGCGCGCGAGACGCTCACGCCGCGCGACAAGATGGCGACGCTCGGCCTCATCCGCCGCGGCGAGGCCGAGCGCAGCGTCGAGCAGACCGAGCCGATCTACGGCTGCACCGGCTGCGGCGCGTGCACCGACTTCTGCCTGCACAAGGTCGAGCCCGCCGACGTCCTCTTCGCCGGCCGCGCCGACGCCGAGCGCGACGGCCGCGGCCATCCCGCGCTCGCCGGCGTGCTCGCGCGCTTCCACGAAAAATCGACCGCCGCCGCCGCCGAGGTGCGTGCCGCCACGCCCGAAGCGAAGCGGCCCACCGAGGCGCAGATCGCGTTCTTCCCCGGCTGCGACGCGCCGTCGTTGGCGCCGACGATGCTCGCCTTGTCCGAGCGTATCGGCGCCGAGTACGTCTCGATCGCCGACGGCGAGCACGGCTGCGCCGGCTATCCGCTCTTCGCCGCCGGCCACCTCGACGCCTTCCGCCTGCACGCCGAGCGCATCGCGCGCCAGCTCGCCGGCTACGCGCGCGTCGTCGTCAATTGTCCGTCGTGCGTGTGGGCGATGCGCACGCAATATCGCGCCTTCGGCGTGCCCCTTTCGCCCACGATCGAGCACACGAGCGAGTTCCTCGAGGGCTACGTCGAGCGGCTGCCGATCGCCAAGAAGCGCGCCGCCGCGTTCTACCAGGACCCGTGCTATCTCGGCCGCCGGCTCGGCGTCTACGATGCGCCGCGCCGCCTGGCCGGCAAAGCCGTCGACGAGCTGCGCGAATTTTCGCGCGCGCGAAACGAAGCCGAGTGCACCGGCGGGGGCGGGATGTTGCCCGTCACCATGCCGGCGACGGCGCGCGCCATCGCCGACCATCGACTGCAAGAGGTTCGTGAGGCCAAGGTGACGACCGTGATCACCGCCTGCCCGACGTGCAAGCGACAGCTCGCGCGCGACGACGTGCAAGCGATCGACCTCATCGAGCTCCTGGCCGAGTCCACGCGCGCGCTGCCTCGCTAGGGTATAGTCACCGCATGCCCGGCACGGTTCTCGTCGTCAATCCGCAGTCCGCCGGCGGCAAGACCGAGCGCCGCTGGCCCGAGCTGCGCGCCATCATCCAGGAAGCGTACGGCTCGTTCGAGGAGCGCTTCACGCGCGCCGCCGGCGACGCCACCGCGATGACGCGCGCGGCGCTCGAGGACGGCGCCGAGCTCGTCGTCGCCGTCGGCGGCGACGGCACCATCAACGAAGTGGTCAACGGCTTCTTCGACGGCGACAAGGCGATCGCGCCCGCGGCATCGTTCGGCATCGTGCCCGCGGGCACCGGCGGCGACTTCATCAAGACGCTCGGCGTGCCGCGCGACACCTTCGCCGCGGCGTCGAATCTGAAGTCGCCGGCGCGCGCCATCGACGTCGGCCGCCTCAAGTACGTCGACGACGACGGCGCCACCGCCGTGCGCTACTTCATCAACATCGCCAGCTTCGGCATCGGCGGCATGATCGATCGCCTGGTCAACCAATCGTCGAAGGCGTTCGGCGGCAAGGTCTCGTTCGCCGTCGCCACGCTCAAAGCCGGCGCCAGGTACAAGAACGCGACCGTCCGCCTCACGCTCGACGACGGCGCCGCCAAAGAGGGCAAGATCTACAACGTCGCGGTAGCCAACGGCCGCTACTTCGGCGGCGGCATGAAGGTCGCGCCCGACGCCGCGCTCGACGACGGCTGGTTCGACGTGATCACGCTCGGCGACTTCGGCTTTTCCGATCTCATCTTCCGCGGCCTCGACATCTACAGCGGCAAGCACCTCAAGAACCCGAAGGTGACGGTGCATCGCGCGCGCAAGATCGAAGCCGTGCCCGTCGACGGCGCCGCCGAGGTGCTGCTCGACGTCGACGGCGAGGCGCCCGGCCGCTTGCCCGCCACTTTCGAATTGCTCGCCGGCGCGTTGCAGGTCAGAGCCAAGGCGTGAGCAAGAAGAAGCCCGACGTCATCAGCCTGAAGCAGCGAAAGCAGGAGCGCGCGCCGCGCCCGCCGCTCTTCACCAAGGATCGGCTGATCAAGGCCGCCGTGTGCGCGGTCGCCGGCACGCTCCTGTTCCTCAGCTGCGCCGACTTCGACATCTGGCCGCTCGCCTGGTTCTCGGTGGCGCCGCTGCTCGCCGTCGCGCTCGATCCGACCACCAAGAAACCGGCGATATACGGCTTTATCACCGGCTTATTCGCCAATGGCGGCGGCTTTTATTGGATCGTGCCGTTTCTCCAGCGATTCGGCCATCTTCCGCTGATTGCCGCGATCCCGATATTCTTACTATTGGTATCGTATCAAGCGATTACCTTCTCGGTCTTCGCCTGGGCCGTGCGCCGGCTCGACGATCGCTTCGGCGTCGGCGTCACCCTGCTCGCGCCGGTGGTCTACGTCGCCTGCGAGATGGTCGTGCCCTACGTCTTTCCCTGGTACCTCGCGATCACGCAGGCGTGGGTGCGCCCGGTCATCCAGATCGCGGATCTCACCGGGCCGCTCGGCGTCTCGTTCCTGCTCGTCCTGTGCAACGGCGCCCTCTACGACGCGTGGGCCGCGTGGCGCGCCAAAAAGCCGCTGCCGATGCCGCGGCTCGCCGTCGCCGTCGGGCTCATCGCCATGTCGCTCGGCTACGGCCTCGTGCGCATCAATCAAGTGACGCACGCGCGCGCCGCGGCGCCCAAGCTCAACGTCGGCGTGGTGCAGGCGAACATCGGCATCCAAGAAAAGTGGCATCCGCAGCTCGCGCAGTCGCAGCTC
>DASXOU010000689.1:0-3958 GCA_036494045.1 Polyangia bacterium
GTGTGGAGCTTTTCGTATGGCCGAAGATTGATCATCGAATTTCTGTCGCCCCCAACCACCACGTGTCCTTCTTTAGCACAGGCTGTCCGCGAACCAAACGCTGTCGAAAACGAGGACAGCTATGGCATCATGGCGCGATGCGGCGGGTTCTCTTCATCGCCGTCCTGCTCGGTGGTTGTCATTTCGGTCTGAAGGGCGTCGACGGGGACACCAGATCAGGCGGCGACGACGCCGGTATCGGCGGCGACGATGGCAGCGTGGATCTCGCGCCGTCGTCGACGGGCGACATGGGCGGATTTCTACCGAGCCACGTGCCGCCGGGGACCGTGAACACGGACGCGGCCGATCTGCCGCTCGGGATCACCGCGATCGACACCTCGGCGCTCACCATCAACGGCGCCTCGCCACCTGTGGGCGTGGTGTTCCAGGCGGTGCCGTCGCAGGACGGCTGGGCCGAGCTCCTCATCGGCGGCTGGACGGTCGACCAAAACGTGAAGGTGACCGGGACGCGCGCGCTCATCGTGGTCGCGGCGCGCAAGGTCGACGTCATGGCGACGATCGATGGCTCGGCGGATCATCTGACCGGCGGGCCGGGCGCGACCACGGCGGGCAAGGGCGGCGACGGGACGTCGACGGGCGACAACGACTCGGGCGGCGGCGGCGGCGGGTTCGGATCGACGGGCGCGCAGGGCGGCGACTCGACGGGCGGACCGGCGGGCGGCGCCGCGGGCTCGAGCTACGGCGACACGCGTACCTACTTTGGCGGCGGATCGTCCGGCGGCATGGGCGGCGGCGCGACCGGCTGTGGCGCGACCGAGATGACCAAAGGCCGCGGCGGCGCGGGCGGCGGCGCGATCCAGATCTCGTCGGTAATCGAGGTCGTCGACGAGGCGACGGGCGGGATCGACGTCGCCGGCGGCGGCGGCACGCGCGGCTGCGGATCGCTGGCGTCGGCGGCGGGCGGCGGCGGCTCGGGTGGGCTGGTGTTCCTGGAGGCGCCGTCGGTGACCGTGCTCGGCAAGATCGCGGCCAACGGCGGCGGCGGCGGCGGCGCCGGCTCGGGCAACGGCAACAACGACGGCAGCGACGGCGACAACGGCGCGCTCTCGGCGACGGCGGCCAACGGCGGCCAGGCGGGCGGCGGCGGCTTCTTGTCGTCGTCGAACGGCGGCGACGGCGGCAAGGGCGCAACCGGCGGCAGCGGCGCGGCGCGCGGCGCGAATCAGGAGAACGGCGGCGGCGCCGGCGGCGGCGTCGGGCGCGTCTGGCTGCGTACGCCGACGGGGACGACGCCGGTCATCGGCGGCGCGGCGCTGATGAGCCCCGCGCCGACCATCGACGCAACGCTATAGCGACGAGCGCGAGCGCGGCGAAGACGAGCGCGGACGGCGACGCCGCGTCGGTGGCGAAGGCGCAGCCGTGGCTGGCGGTCGGCATCGTGATCGGCGTCGTCGTCGCCAGATCGGGCGGAGCGGCGCCGGCGTCGACGGTGGGCGACGGCGTGGCGGCGTCGAGCGCGCGGGTGCGGGTGGCGCGGTTGCCGGCGGCGTCGATGGCTTCGACGGTGACGTAGAAGTGCTCGCCGGCGGCCGCGGCGACGGCGAACGTGTACGGCGGTGCATCGAGCGACGCGACCAGCTCGAGGTTCTTGTAGGCCTCGACGCGGACGACGCCGACGTCGTCCGACGCGGTGGCCGTGATCGACAGCGGCGAAGCCACCGGATCGGCCGGCGCGGGCCAATCGACGATCGGCGCCGTCACGTCGCTGCCGGGCACCGCGGCACCGACGGCGCAGTCGAGGATCGCCGGCTCGTCGATCGGATCGCTGGTGGTGCACATGCGCGCGCCGCTGGTCGAGCCGTAGGGCGTGTAGGCGCCGGTCGCGTGGAAGCCGAGCGTGAACAGATCGGGCAGCGTCAAGGCCGGCGTGGCGGCGGCGTACATGACGTCGTGCGGATCGTCGACGTGCTCGAGGCCGACGGCGTGGCCGAACTCGTGCGCGGCGGTGTTGGCGATGCCGACGACGCCGCCGTAATCGGGCGTCTGCTCGTCGGCGAAGTCGTAGGCGACGTCGTCGTCCGTGAGATTGCCGCAGTCGACGTGCGCGATGCCGGCCTCGGTCGCCGAAATGCCGAGCGCGTCCTGTGTGCCGCCAACGAAGATGCGCGTGTAGGGCGCCGCCGCCGGCCGCGCCGTGATGACTTCGACGTCGAAGGGCAAGAGCAGCGTGCGCACGCGATCGACGATCGCCGCCATCGCTTGATCGCGGGTGACGCTGGGCGCGATCGCCGTCGACGAAAACGGCGGGATTACCGCGTTGGTCGGCGCCAGCGACGAGGCCGGCGGGGTCGCCGCCGAATCGTCGGCGTCGGCGTGCACCACGCCCGCGCCTTCGAAGTCGAGCCACAGCGTCACCGGCCCGCCGTGGCACGACTCGGCCTGCGCGCTCGCGTCGACGGGCAGGCGCGGCGCGCACGCCGCGACGGCGATGCAGGCGGCGAGCGCGCAGTACTTCATAACGTGATGGTACCGCGCTCGTGGCCGTGGTAGCAACGCGCGGTGCGCATCGCGCTCCTTTCGCGCAACGCGAAGCTGCACTCGACCGCGCGCATCGTCGAGGCGGCGCACGCGCGCGGCCACGAGGTCGAGGTCATCGATCCGATCGCCTGCTCGGTCGTGATCTCGCGCTTTCAGCATCGGCTGTTCGCGCGCGGGCGGGAGATCATCGGGCACGACGTGGTGATTCCACGCATCGGCGCGTCGATCACCGATTACGGCCTGGCGGTGCTCACGCACTTCGAGCGGCTCAACGTGCCGAGCGTGAACTCGACGATCGCGATCCAGCGCTCGCGCGACAAGCTGCGCGCGCTGCAATATCTGTCGGCGCACGACGTCGGCATTCCGCGCACGGCGATCGCGCGCACGCCCGAGGCAATCCGCGGCGCCGTCGACGCCGTCGGTGGCACGCCGGTCATCATCAAGCTCTTGAAGGGCACGCAGGGCGTCGGCGTCATGAAGGCCGAGTCGTCCGAAGGCGTCGAGTCGATCATCGACACGTTGTGGGGCCTGGGGCAGAACATCATCTTGCAGGAGTTCATCGCCGAGTCGATGGGGCGCGATCTGCGCGCCATCGTCATCGGCGGCGAGCTGATCGCGGCGATGCGGCGCGTGGCCAAGAAGGGCGAGTTCCGCTCCAACCTGCATCGCGGCGGCGCCGGACAGCGCGTCGAGCTGCCGCCGGCCTACGCGCGCGCCGCGCTCGATGCCGCGCGCATCATGGGGCTCGGCGTCGCCGGCGTCGACATGCTCGAGTCGCGCGACGGGCCGCGCGTCATCGAGGTCAACAGCTCGCCGGGGTTGCGCGGCGTCGAGCGCGCCACCGGGATCGACGTCGCCGGGCAGATCATCGCGCACGCCGAGCGGCTGGTGCAGCGGCGGCGCACGCGATGATGGGGACGCGACGGTGAACGCCGCGCATCTGCTGCCGCCGGGAGAGAGCGGCGAGCTGCAGCTCGCGCGCGACCTGACGGCGCACGTGGTTCGCGGCGCGCAGCCGGGGCCGGTCGTGTGGGCGTGGTCGCCGCGCGGCGAGGGCGATCCGTCGATGGCGCAGGCGCTCGGCGAGCTGCGCGATCGGTTGAGCCCGCGCAACATGGCGGGCGCGGTCGGCATCCTCTTGCAAGGTCCGCCGCCGCCGATCGCCGGCGAGGCCTATCGCTGGAGCGACGCCATCCGCACCGTCACCGACGGCGCCGACGCGCTGGTGCTGCTCGCCGGTCCGCCGACGCCGCTCATCGCCGCGGCGCACGCCGAGCTCGACGTCCACGATCCGGCCGCGCGCAAGGTCGCCCGCGCGCTCGGCGCCCGCTTCGCGCTGCCGTCGGCGCTGCCGCTCGAGCGCGGCGTCGTCCTGGCGTCGCCGGTGTGGTGGATCGACGGCGAGAGCGAGCGCTTGTCG
>DASXOU010000690.1:0-12277 GCA_036494045.1 Polyangia bacterium
GCTGGGCGCTGCCGGGCACGCAGCGCTCGCCCGATCCGTCGACGATGCCGGCGGGCGCGCCCGGCGTGACCTTCGCGCCACCGGCGGGCGTCGGCGACGCGCGCGTGATCAAGCT
This sequence comes from Polyangia bacterium, assembly GCA_036494045.1. Lineage (GTDB taxonomy): Bacteria > Myxococcota_A > Polyangia > Palsa-1104 > Palsa-1104 > JAQBQH01. Next base: position 116 of record DASXOU010000690.1, read on the forward strand.
GTCGAAGGACGCGCAGGTTCGTCCCGGCGAAGCGCGCGTGGTGGTCAAACGCGACAAGCTGATCCTGAACGTGCTGCCGCTGTTCAACTTCGCCGATCGCTCGCCCGATCGCTGTTGGACCGCGCTCGCGCCCGAGGGTACGTCGAAGCCGACCAACCGGATCCTCGCCGCCAAGGTGCGCGACGGCGCCGGCTGGAAGCTCTACTACAAGGACGAGGACGCCAGCGTGGTCGACGTCGCCGTGCGCGACGGCGCCGTGCAGCTCGACGCCGCCTCGCGCCTGCCGCAGCCGATCTTTTCGCACATCGACAGCTTCGCCGAGGTCGCCGTGTCGGGTCACACCAAGCTCACCGTCGCCTTCTCGCCGGCGCCGGACAAGAAGATCGAGCTGGCGCCGGCGACGGGCGCGGCGCGCTTCGCCTATCTCGACGCCAGCGACACCTTCCACGTCATGCAAGCGACGACGCGCCAGCGCGGCCCGTTCACCGAGCTGGCGTCGGGGCCGCTCAAGCGCGGCGATCCGCTCGTGGTCACGCTCTACGACGGCGACAAGCCCGCGTTCACCGTCACGCTCGCCGACTGGTCGGCCCAGGTCTCGACCGCGCTGTCACCGACGGCTGGCTCGGGCATTCCGGTCAACGCGATCGAGCTGTTGCGCGCCGGCGAGCCCGACAGCGCGCCGGGGCTCATCACCTTCAGCCTCGCCGACACCAGCATCGGCCGCGGCACGCAGTCGGTCGGCCACGCGGCCGGCGTGTACCGCGATCGCATCCGCATCGGCGTACAATAGAGACCATGATCTACCGACGGCTGATTTGGGCGTCGCTCGCCTTGGTCGCGTTTGGTTGCGACGGCAACTCGCAGAAGGACGGCGCCGACATGAGTAGCGGCGGCGGTGGCGGCGACATGACGCTGCCGGCACAATGCAACGGCACCACAGCGACGGCGTCGACGCCGGGGATGACGCCGATGACGACGGCGGGGCTGACGCTGCCTTCCGGCTTCGTCATCGAGACCATCGCCGCCGTCGGCTCGGCGCGCGAGCTGACGGCGCTGCCGAACGGCGATCTCCTCGTCGGCACCCTCGGCAACGACGTCTATCTCGTGCCCGACGCCGAAGCCGACGGCGCCGCCGGCGCGCCGGTGAAGTTCGCCAGCATCGACGACGCGCCCGTGCAAGGCGTCGCGTTCGATCCGCCGAGCTGCACCGTCTATATCGCCGCGCAGCACGGCGTCTTCTCGGTCGCCTATCACGACGGCGAGACCACGGCGACGCCGGCGCAGATCGGCAGCGTCCGCTCGGGCGACGTCGCCCCCAACAGCGACGGCGACATTCACACGACCTCGTCCGTCGCCGTCGCCGCCGGCAAGCTCTACGTCGGCGTCGGCTCGTCGTGCAACTCGTGCGCCGAGGTCGATCCGACGCGCGCCACCATCCAGGAGCTCGGCCTCGACGGCAGCGGCATGGCCACGCGCGGCACGCGCATGCGCAACGCCATCGGCCTCATCGCCAACCCCGACACCGGCACGCTGTGGGCCGGCGGCGCCGGACAGGACAACCTGCCGCTCGGCCATCCGTACGAATATTTCGACGCGGTCACGCTGCACACCGGCGTCGCCGATTACGGCTGGCCGGTGTGCGAGGAAAATCAAAACGCCTACGGCTCGGGCGCCGACTGCTCGGCGATCGCGGTGCCGCGGATCGAATTGCCCGCGTACTCGACGATCATCGGCGCCGTGTTCTACCCGACGTCGCAAACGGGCAAGCACGCCTTCCCCGCCGCGAATCGCGGGCTCTATCTGTCGGGCCACGGCTCGTGGCACATGACCAACAACGTCTACTACACGGCGCCGCGCGTGGCGTTCGTCGCGATGAACGGCGACACGCCCGTCGCCGCGGTCGACTGGAGCGATCCGTCCAAGCAGTGGAGCGAGTTCATCGGCGGCTTCCAGCTCGCCGACAACATCACGCGCATCGCGCGCCCGACCGGCATCGCGCTCGGCGTGCAAGGCAGCCTGTTCCTCGCCGACGATCAGAACGGCCTCGTCTATCGCGTTCGCCCGCAGTAACGAAGTGTCACCCGGGAGTGGACGCACCGGGGCGCCTTGCCCCAGGCGGCGCCACGCAAGTCCCGTGGCTGCGTCGACGGCACGCGGCACGCAGCCTGCACTACGGCGGGCGTGCGCCACATCCCCTTCTTCGCGCTCGCGTGGCTCTGCTCCCTCGGATGCTCGCCGTCGCGCGCGCACCCGGGCAGTGGCGGCGGCGGCGACGATCTCGCGATCGCGGTGGCGTCGGATCTGTCGTCCGCCGCCGCCACCGATCTCGCCACCGTCGACGGCGGCCCCGAGTCGCCGTGGGTGCTCACCTGGAGCGACGAGTTCAACGGCCCCGCCGGCGCCATCGACGGCACCAAATGGAACTTCGACACCGGCGCCGGCGGCTGGGGCAACAACGAGCTCGAGTACTACACGAACCGCGTCGACAACGTCACCCTCGACGGCAACGGCAACCTCGACATCATCGCGCGCGCCGAAGCGTACATGGGCTCGAATTACACGTCGGGCCGCATCAACACGTCGGGAAAATTTTCGCAGGCGTACGGCCGCTTCGAAGCGCGCATCCAAATCGCAGAAGGGCAGGGCCTCTGGCCCGCGTTCTGGACGCTCGGCGACAACATCGGCACCGCCGGCTGGCCCACCTGCGGCGAGCTCGACATCCAGGAGACGGTGAACGCGTCACCGACGGTGAATCACGGCAGCGCGCACGGCCCCGGCTACTCGGGCGGCAATCCGCTCACGGCCACGTACACGCTGCCGGCGGGCGCGCTCTCCGACGGCTATCACTTGTACGCGATCGAGTGGGCGCCCAACGTCGTCCGCTGGTATGTCGACGACAACTTGTACGAGACGCGCACGCCCGCCGACGTCCCCGCCGGCGACGTCTGGGTCTACGATCATCCGTTCTTCGTCATTCTCAACCTGGCCGTCGGCGGAAATTTCCCCGGCCCGCCCGACGGCACGACGATGTTTCCGCAGACGACGAAGGTCGATTACGTGCGCGTCTATCGCGCGCGGTAGCGAAGATCTAGAAGAGCGACCACAGCTCCTGCGCGACGTAGCCGGGCAGCGCCGCCTCGTCGACGGCGAAGACGAAGAACTGGTTCGGATTGTCGATCCCCGCCGGGTGGTTCGAATCGGTGACGGTGCCGATGAAGTCGTTGTCGTTGGCGACCCACAGCGTGTGCTTGCGGACGCCGTCGACGACGATGTCGGGGCCGAACGCGGTGCCTTCGAGCTTGGCCGGGATGTCGTTCGAGCCGATGCCGTGCGCGTTGAGCGTGGCGACGATGTCGAGAAAGGCGCTCTTGGCGACGGCGTGCGGCGCCAGGTTGGCTTCGCCGGCGAGGCCGGTCACGTCGCTGGCGCCGTCGAGGTCGATGCGGAAGAGCTGCTTGAACACGGCCGTCGAGTCGTCGCCCAGGCCCTTGGAATCGCGCTCGTCGACGAGGAATTCGTGATCGTTGATGGCGACGAGATCGCTGATGGTCGGATACTTCGGCTTCGACTTCGAGCCGATGTTGGTGAGCGCGTAGGCGTACTCGTGCGTCGCGCCGCTTTGGCGATCGATGGTCACGATGCGGGTGAACTCGCCGTTGGTGCCGTTGTCCTGGATGAGCGGGCTCTGCATGGCGCCGACGAGCATGCGGCCGCTCGGCGTGATCGCCAGGCCCTCCATGCCCTTGTCGGCGACGCGGCCGGCCGTGTTGCCCGCGATCTCGTCGTCGCCGACGGGGCTCAGGGTCGCGACCGCGAAGTCGGCGGGCAGCGTGAACGTGCGCAGCCGCTCGCCGGTGAGGCGGCTGAACTCGTAGAGGTACGGGCCGTACTCGTCGGTGATGAAGACGCTGAGGCCGTCGTTGGAGACGCGCACGCCTTCCGGATCGAGGCGCCCGTCGGCGACGTCGCTCGACGGCTGCGACGGATCGTAGTTGTCCGAGCGACCGGTGAAGTAGTGCGCGTGGCGCGAGTCGAGCGCGGGCGCGCCGGGACCGACGCCGAGCCCGTCACCCGAGCCGTAGGTGAGCGGCGCGCGGCTGTAGAGCAGCGTCGTGTCCTCGAGCGTGGGCGTGAGCGAAAACGGCAACGCGGCGCCGGCGCGGCTCGGCGCCAGGCTGCATGCGGATGGTCTGGAAGCGATTGATGTACGACGCGGTGTCGTCGATGGCGGCGTCGTAGACGACCGCGTTCGGCCCGCGATCGGGGATGGCGATGAACGTGCCCCAGCCGGCGTAGGCGATGCCCGAGCCGACGCCGCCGAGGAGGTTGCCGGCGACGCCGTTCTCCAGAGGCGCCGCGGTGGCGCGCGAGCGATCGGCGACGGTGCCGGGCAGACGACCGATGGCGACGAGATCGATCCCGGCGCTGGTGATCGTGGCCTGCACGACGGCGTCGTCGACGGTGGGCGCCGCCTGGCAGGCGGCGGCGAGGATCAGCGGAAGAACGAGGAAGGTTCGGCTGCGCATCATCGATGGGCCTCCAAAGAGGGCGCCATCCTAGACGCGCGCGAATCGGACGCGCGCGACACGTGCGCGAATTTTGTGTGCCGGCGCGATGCGCGCGCGATAGCCTAGCGAAGTGAGCACGCCGCCCCGCCGTCGCTCGTCGCTGGCCGCCATGGGCCGCGCGCTCAAGCATCGCAACTATCGCCTCTTCTTCGTCGGGCAGGGCACGTCGCTGGTCGGCACCTGGCTGACCCGCGTCGCCACCGCGTGGCTGGTCTATCGCCTGACCAACTCGGCGCTGCTCCTCGGCGTGGTCGGCTTCGCCGGGCAGATCCCGACGTTCCTGTTGGCGCCGTTCGCCGGCGTGCTCGTCGATCGGTGGAACCGCCATCGCGTGCTGGTGGTGACGCAGGCGCTGGCGATGCTGCAATCGGCGCTGCTGGCGTGGTTCGCGCTACGCGGCACCATCACCGTCTGGCACGTGCTGGCGCTGTCGGCGTTCCAAGGGCTGATCAACGCCTTCGACACGCCGGCCAGGCAGGCGTTCGTCGTCGAGATGGTCGACGCGCGCGAAGATCTGGCCAACGCCATTGCGCTCAACTCGTCGATGGTCAACGGCGCGCGGCTCATCGGCCCGTCGGTGGCGGGCGTGCTCATCGCGCTCGTCGGCGAGGGCTGGTGCTTCGCGCTCGATGCGGTCAGCTACCTCGCCGTGATCGTCTCGCTGTTGGCGATGCGGCTGCGTCCGCGCGCCGAGGCCAGGCGCGCGCCCAAGCACGTGCTCGTCGAGCTGCGCGAGGGCTTTCGCTACGCCGGGTCATTTGGGCCGATCCGCACCATCCTGATGCTGCTGGCGCTGGTGAGCCTGACCGGCATTCCCTACACCGTGCTGATGCCGATCTTCGCCATCAACGTGCTGCACGGCGGCCCGCACACGCTCGGCCTGCTCATGGCGGCGACCGGCGTCGGCGCCGTCACCGGCGCCTTGTGGCTGGCGTCGCGTACGACGGTGCTCGGCCTCGGGCGCACGCTGTGGCACGCCGGGGCGCTCTTCGGCGCCGCGCTGATCGCGTTCTCGTTTTCGCGCGTGGTGTGGCTGTCGATGCTGATCCTCATCGCCGCCGGCGGCGGCATGATGGTGCAGATGGCCGCGTCGAACACGCTCATCCAGACCATGGTCGACGAGGACAAGCGCGGGCGCGTGATGAGCTTCTACACCATGGCGTTCTTCGGCATGATGCCGTTCGGCAGCCTCATCGCCGGCTGGCTGGGCGCGCGCATCGGCGCGCCGGCGACGGTGGCGTGGGGCGGCGTGGCGACGCTCGCCGCCGTGGCGCTGTTCGTGCGCCAGCTCCCCGAGCTGCGCCGCCAGGCGCGCCCGATCTACGAGCGACTCGGCATCCTGCCGGTGATCGCGAGCGCCCTCAACCAGGCCGCCGAGCTGCGCGGCACTCCGGAAGAATGAAGGAGGCACGATGCCCTGGTATCACTTCGTCGCGTGGTTCTTCGGTGGCGCCTTCGCCGCCAACTTCGTCCCGCACTTCGTGCAAGGCGTCTCGGGCGCGCCGTTCCAAAGCCCGTTCGCCAAGCCGCCCGGCGAGGGGCTCTCGTCGTCGACGGTGAACGTGGCGTGGGCGCTGTTGAACCTCGCGGTCGCGTACCTGCTGCTCGTGCGCGTCGGCGCGTTCGACCTGCGCAACTGGTCGCACGTCGGCATCGTCTTCGCCGGCATCGCCGCATTCTCGCTCATGCTCGCGCGCACCTTCGGCCGCTTCCACGGCGGCCGAATCTGATCAGTCGTCGCTGTCGGGCGCGGGGACGTCGACGAGGGTGTCGCAGACGACGGCTTGCATGGGCGCCGTGACGCTGGCGGCGATGAAGCTGCGCGCCTCGTCGCGTTCGGCGGCGGCGCTGGTGAGCGCGTGGTCGAGCGCGATCATCGACGGCGGGCGCGCGTCGGGCGCCTTGGCCAACATGCGCGCGATGACCGAGCGCAGCGGCGGCGAGACCAGGTCGTCGAGCAGGTGCAACGGCGGCGCCGAGATCATGTGCGCGCGCATCATCGCGCCCACGCCCTTCTCGATGAACGGTGGCTGCCCCGTCGCCATCTCGAAGGCGATGCAGCCGAGCGCGTAGACGTCGGCGCGCGGATCGACGTCGCGCGCGTTCTTGCACTGCTCGGGTGCCATGTACGTCGGCGTTCCGACGATGGTGCCGGTCAGCGTCAGCCGCGCCTTCTGGTTCTCGTTCAAGCGGCAGACGCCGAAGTCGAGCACCTTGACCTGCACGCCCCATGGCATCGACGGATCGTTCACCAGAAACAGGTTGGCCGGCTTCAGATCGCGGTGGATGACGCCGGCCGCGTGCGTGGCCGCGAGCGCGCGCGCCGCCTGGCGCAGCACCTCGACGACGAAGCGCTCGGGCAGCCGGCCGTCGCCGACGAGCCGGCGCGCCAGGCTCTCGCCGTCGAGGCGCTCCATGACGAGAAAGGCGCGGCCGTCGTCGTGGCGGCCGAAGTCGTGGATGTCGACGACGCCGGGATGGCGCACCAGCGCCGCGGCGCGCGCCTCGTCGATGAAGCGGCTGACGATGCGCGCATCGCGCGAGTACTCGTCGTGCAGGAGCTTGATGGCCACCTGTTTGCCGAGGAGCGTGTGCTCGGCGAGATAGACGCTCGACATGCCGCCCTCGCCGATGAGCTCGACGATGCGATAGCGCCCGATGATGGTGCCGACCACGGCCTTCTATAACACCGTCGGCGCTCCGCGCGTGCATGCATTCGCTTTGCCGTCGCCGCGCCCAAAGAAACTTTGAGCAGTCGCGCCTGCGCGGACACGATCGTTGCCGCAAGATCGAAGCGCGCCGCCGCCGTCGCCGCGGTAAAATCACGCCGTGAATCACATACGCCTTGGCTTCTTCTCGTTGCTCGTTCTCGGCTGCGGCAACAACTCCCACGACACGACGATGGACATGGCGACGGCGACGCTGGGCCCGGCGCCGCCGTTGGCCATCGCCTGCGCCGACGCGTCCGCCGACGTCTACAGCTTGCCCGCCGGCCTGCCGACGATGGACCCAAGCCATCGCGGCGACGTCTTCCACTGCGCCGTCGCCGAGTCGCTCACCGCGGACAAGGTGAGCGCGAACTCCGCCGCCTATGGCAGCACGACGGCGAACGCGGTCTCCGGATTCTGGAGCTATCGCGTCGCCTATCGCACGCTGCGCAACACGCCCGACGCCGGCGGCACGCCCGTCGAGGGCGACAGCGCCGCCATCCTCCTGGTTCCGGAAAAGCCGGTGGCCAACGGGCCGCTGGTCGTCTGGGCGCACGGCTCGGTCGGCATCGCGCCGGGCTGCGCGCCGTCGCTAACCGATCTGACGGCGCCGGGGCCCGGGCTCGATTTTCCGGCGAGCCTCTACAAGCTCGCCGGCTACGGCTACACGGTGATCGCGCCCGACTACGCCGGCTTCTCCTACGGCCAGCCGCCGGGCTACTTCAACGCCGAGGACGAGGCGCACTCGCTGCTCGACGCCACGCGCGCCGCCGCGCAGCTTCTGCCGTCGATGCCGGCCAACGTCGTCATCGTCGGCCACTCGCAAGGCGGCCACGCGGCGCTGGCGGCGCAGTCGTACGCGCACTCGTACGGCCTCGCCGGCACGCTCGCCGGCGTCGCGGTGCTGGCGCCGTTCTGGACCTCGATGTCGATCTGGGCGGCCGGTGACACCGATGCCACCGGCCTCATGACCGCCAGCGACTCGTCGGCGATCTTCTACACGATGCAGTACGCCTATTCGTCGGGCCTGTTGCACGGCGACGCCGGCGACGGGCTCGCCGTGTTTCAGTCGGCCAAGCAGTCGGCGGTCAAAGACGCGCTCGTCGGCGGCGCCTGCTACGACACGGCCAAGCTGACGGCGCTCGGCGCGCGGCCGTCGGACTTCTTCGACGCCGACTACGTCAGCAACGTCGGGTTCAACTGCGCGGCCAATCCGCTCGGCTCCGATTGCACGCAGGCGCCGTCGACGCCGGCGGGCGACGCGCCGTTGTGGTCGTCGCGCTGGCAAGAGGATCGCCCGGCGCTCGATCCGATGGGCGCGCCGCTGCTCGTCTGGTACGGCGGCATGGACACGTACATCAAGCCGGGCTGGGCCGAGTGCGCGCGCGAAAAATTCGCCGGCGATCTGTCGGCGCCGGGCGCGACGACAACGATCCGCTACTGCTTCGATCCCGCCGCCGATCACGGATCGATCTTGAACGGCAGCGACCCCGACTACATCAACGCGTGGATCGCGGCACAAGCGGGCGCCGGCGCCGACCCCGGCAGCTGCATGCCGTTTCCCACGGGCATGACCTGCCTGACACCGCCGAGCGACATCTAGGATCAGACGAGCGCGCTCTCGGGATTCGCCGGCGCCACCAGCGCCGCGCCGACGCGCGTGGCGAGCGCGATGATGGTCATCGTCGGATTGAAGCCCGACGACGTGGGGAAGAGCGCGCCGTCGGCGCAGAAGAGGTTGCCGACGTCGTGGAAGCGGCCGTTTTTGTCGCACACGCTCGCGGTCGCGTCGTCGCCGAAGCGCAGCGTGCCCATGATGTGCGCCGATCCCGGGATCTGATCCTGCGGCACGATAGCGGCCCAGCGCGCGCCCGACGCGCCCAGGATGTCGAGGAGCTTGGGCGAGTAGAAATCGCGCGCGCCGAGCTCGAACGCGTGGTTCTGATAGGTCACGCGCGCCACCGGCAGGCCGTCGAGATCGACGACGCCGGGATCGAGATCGACGCGATTGGTCGTCTGCGGCGCGTCCTCCGCTTGCAGGACGAGCGCGATGGCGCGATCGCGGCCGGGGCTCTGGCGCATGAGGCGCTTGAAGCGGGCGCCGTCGAAGCCGACCAGCATCTTGAGCACGCGCGCGTAGAAGCTGGCTTCGGCGACCGGCCCTTCGCCGGCGGAGATCTCGACGATGCCGCCGAGCGGATGATTGGGATCGTTGGGCACGCCGCGGAAGTCGCCGAAGCCGGTGTCGACGGCGCGGCTGCGATGGCCGTGCAGCCGCTCCTCGAAGACGCCGATCGCTTGCGTCTGCAAGTGGAAGGTCAGATTGCGGCCGACCATGCCGCTCGAATTGCCGACGCCGGCGCCGCCCGGATCCGAGAGCAACAACAGGCGCGCGTCTTCGATGGGGCTGGCGGCGACGACGTAGTTGGCGGCGCTGAAGGTTTGCCGCTTGCCGTCGGGGCCGATGGCGACGACGCCGGTGACGCTCGATCCGCTGACCACGATCTGCACGGCGCGCGTGCCGGGAAGCACGAGGCAGTTGCCCGACAGGAGCGCGCGGCGCAGCGTCGTCACCGGCGGCGAGCCCTTGGCGCCCGACGGACAGGGGAAGCCGCTGCAGAAGCCGCAGTCGGCGCAGGCCGGCCGCCCGTCGTAAGGCTGCGAGTTGATCGCCATCGGATAGGGAAACGGCGTGTAGCCGAGCGACGTGAGGCCGCCCGCGATCTTCGACGAGAAGTAGGCTTGCAGCCCGGGCGGCATGGGGAACGCCGTCGAGCGCGCGCCTTCGCGCGGAAAGGCGCCGGCCGTGCCTTGCACGCCGATGATCTTCTCGGCGTAGGCGTAGAACGGCTCCAGCTCGTCGTATTGCACGGGCCAATCGGCGAAGCTGGCGCCGGGCACGTCGCCGAGGAGCGTGCCGAGCTGGAAGTCCTGCGGCAAGAAGCGCGGCATCTTCAGATCCGCGTGCGCCGCGCCGCCGCCGACGGTCTTGGGCAGCGACTGCACGTCGCCGACGATCATGCGGTCGACGGAGTCGTCGGTGCGCCAGCTGCGCGGCTCGACGGTGGGATCGGGGACGATGAAGTTGCGCGAGTCGAGCTTGATCTCGTCGTTGGAAAAGAGCGTCGACGGCGTCTGCGATCCGTCGTCGAGGCCGAGGAAATAGTTGGGGCCGGCTTCGAGGACCAGGACCTTGGCGCCGTTGGCGCAGAGCACGTTGGTGACCGCGCCGCCGCCGGCGCCGGAGCCGATGACGACGACGTCGAACTGCGCGAGCGCCGTGTTGCCGACGGGCGCGAGCGGATTGAAGACGCTGCTCACGGGAACTCCTTGCCGCCGAGCAACGTCACGAGCTGGGTCAAAAAGGCGCGCGTGTCGTCGTCGAGCGGCTCGGGATCGGGCGCCGCCGAGGCGGTCGTGACCGGCGCGTCGGGGCGCTCGCGATACATGCCGGCGTTGGCATCCCACACGCTGTAGCCGAGCGGCATCTGGTCGCCTTCGAAGTGGGTCATGGCCCAGCCGGCGCCGCTCGGATTTCCGCCGTACTCGGGCGCGCCGAACGCGCCTTCCGAGACCAACATGATCAAGAGATCCTTGAAGTCGTCGTCGAGCCCGGCGAACAGTTGCGCGAGCGCGTCGGCGTCGAGCGACGCGATCGGCTGCCTGCCGGCGGCGGCGCGCGCTTGCGCGAGCGCGGCTTTGACGTTGTCGCGCAGGCCGATGGTCGGGCCGAGGAGCGCGTCGTTGGGCGCGCCGCCTTTGACGCCGGGCGAGCCGTAGAGGCGCACGCGCCAGGCGCGCTCGCCGACGCGATCGAGCGCGATCGGCGTGGCGAAGCCGTCGGGCGGAAACTGCGACGATGGATTGCCGTCGCTGTCGGCAAACGGCGCGCGGCCCGAATACGGCCCGCCGAGAAAGACGAACGGCACCTTGTTGTCGAACGCGCCGAGGAGCGCCTCGATGTACGCGACCGCGCCGAGCGCCGCGCCGCCCGGCTGATCGTCGGGCGGTAGGACGGCGTTGGCCAGCGCCGTCAGCGTCGCGCGATCGGCGGCGTCGAGAAAGCCGCCGCTGCCGCAGCCGGGCGGGAAGATCAAGACGGCGGTGCCGGCGCCTACGAGCTGCAGGAATTCGCGTCGCGTGACCGCCGGCACGATCCGCATCCTACGGCATCCGCGGGCCTCGTGTTTGCAAGTTTGTCATCGCGTGGAGAGGACCGTCGTCGTCACCGGCGCGTCGAGCGGCATCGGTCGCGCCTCGGCCGAGCGCCTCGTGCGCGCGGGGTTCGTCGTGTTCGCCGGCGTACGCAAGCCGCTCGACGCCGAGCGGCTGCGGCGGGAGAACGGCGATCGCATCTTCCCACTCGAGCTCGACGTCACCGATGGTGACGAGATCGCCGCCGCCGTCGCCGTGGTGCGCGCGCGCGTCGGCGGGCTCGGCCTGCACGGGCTCGTCAACAACGCCGGCATCGGGCTGACCGGCCCGCTCGAGTACATGGCGCTCGACGAGCTGAGGCGCCAGTTCGAGGTCAACGTGTTCGGTCAGATCGCGGTCACGCAGGCGTTCCTGCCGCTCTTACACGCGGCGCGCGGGCGCATCGTCAACATGGGCTCGGTCGGCGGCCACATCGCCATCCCCTTCGGCGGTGCGCTCTCGGCCAGTAAGAGCGCATTCGGCCTGCTCAGCGACGCGCTCCGGCTCGAGCTGCACTCGTCCGGGATCGCGGTGTCGATCATCGAGCCGGGCGCCATCGCCACGCCCGCCGTCGACAAGACGCTCGGCGACCCCGACGCCGCGGTGCGCGCGCTGCCCCCGCAAGGCGCCGCGCAGTACGGCGAGATGCTGCGCGAGTTCATGCGCCGCGGCGCCGAGCGCGAGCGCCACGG
>DASXOU010000691.1:0-13558 GCA_036494045.1 Polyangia bacterium
CGACTTGTACGAGCCGCTCGATCTCAAGATCGGACGCTGCCGGCTCGCCGTCGCCGAGCCGATCGATCCGCCGGCGCGCGCCGTCGACGACGAGGGACGCGGCGCGCACCTGCGCTATTGCACCAAGTTTCCCAACTTGACGCGCCGGCACCTCGAGGCCGCGGGCACTGTCGCCGACGTCATCAAGCTGTCGGGCTCGGTCGAGCTCGGGCCCTTGACCGGGCTGTGCGACCGCATCGTCGATCTGGTGTCGTCGGGGGAAACCCTACGCCAGCATCGGCTGCGCGAGGTCGAGACCATCCTCGACGTCACTTCGCGGCTGGTGGTCAACCGCGCGGCGTGGAAGGTGCGGCGACGGCCGATCGATGCGCTCTTGGCTCGGCTGGGCGGGGTCGTTTAGACTGTGCCGGTGACGGAGCTTTCGATCCACCCGCGCGTGGCGCAGCAGGGGATCGAGCAGGACAAGGCGCAATCGTTGTTCGACGGGGCGCTGCCCAAGGTGCAGCCGTTCCGCGATCACGCCGTGCAGTCGATCGTCGGCGTGCTCGACTGGGATCATCGGCTGCCGTCGAAGCAGCTGACCTTGCGCTTGCACGTCCTGTACGACGACGACGCGCGCACGCGCTTCGACCAGGCGCTGACGCGGCGCAAGGAAGAGATCATCGCGCGCGACTTGTATCCCGAGTTCGACGTGCCCGACTTCGCCGGCCTGCCCGCCGACGAGGCGTACGACGTCGAGCTGACCATGGCGCTCGAGATGGAGGCGATGCGGCTGACCTCGCCGTGGCGGCGCGACGTGGCCGAGGACGACGCAGCGGCCGCGATCGAAGCGGTGCGCAGCTCGAGCGTGTTCGAAGACGTGAAGCGGCAGGAGACCGGCCGCTCGACGGCGCTCGGCGATCTCGAGGCCGTGGCGTGGACGCCGCCGTGCGAGTCGGCGCAGAAGCGCTGGACGCTCGACGTCTGGTGGCTGACGGCGTTCGACGGGCGCATCGGGCGCGGTTGGTCGTTCCTCGTCGATCCGGCCGCCACGGGCGACGACCGCGTGGTCGCTTCGCGCGAGTTCACGGTCCGCGCCGGATAGCTCGTGACGGACGCAACCGGCGTCACCTGACCGTCAGGCTCTGGCACCACGCTTGTATTCTTCTTATGGCAAGGAGAAACCCTTGCACATCCGTTCGCGCATCGAACGCGTCATCGACATCCGACCGGGCGAAGGTGCGCGGACGGCGCTGATGTTCTTCACGATCCTGCTCCTGATCGCGTCGTACACCACGACCAAGGCGGTGCGCGACGCCGTCTTCCTGTCGAAGTTCGGGCTCACCGAGCTCAGCTACATGTACATCGGCATCGCCGTCGTCGCCGGCGTGGTGGTGACCGGCTACAAGCGCGCGACCAGCGGCTTTGGACGCAACCTCGTCGCGCTGGTGACCAACGGCTTCGTGGCGCTGACGCTCGTCGCCATGGCGATCGGGCTGCATCACCACGTGCGCTGGATTTCGTGGGGCTTGTACTTCTGGTCGGGCGTGTTCGGGCTCGTGCTGGTCGCCGAGTTCTGGCTGCTCGCCAATGATCTCTTCGACGCGCGCGAGGCCAAGCGGCTGTTTCCCATCATCGGCGCCGGCGCGATCCTCGGCGGATTGTTCGGCGGCGTGGTACCGGCGTGGTTGGCCAAGCCGCTCGGCGCCGGCAACCTCCTGTACATCGTCGCCGCCGAGCTGATGTTCTCGTCGGTGCTGTCGCATTGGGCGTGGAAGCGGCGGCGGCCCGAGGTGCAGCGCGAGGTCAAGGAGGCGCCGACGCCCAAGCTGGCCGAGGGGCTGGCCATCCTGCGCAAGAACCGTTACGTGCGCCTGATCGCCATGATGCTTTTGTGTATGACAGTGTCATATACAATAGTACAATGGCAATACAAGGGCATCGCCAAGATCCATTTCGGCGCGCGCGCCGACGACATGGCGGCGTTCTTCGGGCTCTTCGCCGCGATCTTGAACCTGGGGACGTTCGTGCTGCAGATCCTGGGCACGCCGCGGCTGTTGCGCCGCTGGGGCGTGGGCTTCGGGCTACGCGTGCTGCCGACCGGCTTCGGCCTCGGCGCCATCGTGCTGATGGCCACGGCGTTCGTGCCGGTGCCGATGCTCGGCGCCGCGGCGGTGGCGATGCTGCTGTGCGACGGATTCCGCTTCTCCGTCGACAAAGCGTCGACCGAGCTTCTGTACTTGCCGATTCCGCGCGCGGTGAAGGACCAGGCCAAGCCGTTCATCGACACCTTCGTCGATCGCGCCGCCGGCGCGCTCGCCAGCTTCTTGTGGCTCTTCATGACGTGGGCGTTCCACGTCGATCGGCCGGACCGCATCGTCTGGGCGTCGGTGGCGACGTTCGCCGTGGTCGCGGTGTGGCTGGTCATCATCGTCAAGGCGCGGCGCGCGTACGTCGCCGCCTATCGCAACATGCTCGGCGCGAGCGAGCGGGTGGAGCTGGCGGGGCCGCAGCCGGCGGCGAGCGAGCGCGTGCGCCAGCGCGTGCTCGCCGAGCTCGACAAGCTCGGCGCCGACGATACGATCCGTCGCAGCAAGCGGCTGCGCGCGATCTCGCGGCTGACGCGCAAGGCGGGCGATCTGGCGCTGCCGGCCGACGCGATCGCGCCGGCGCTGGCGCGCGAGGCGGATGCGGTGCAGCGGCTCTCGCTGGCGCTGCAGGCAGAGGCGGCGTCGATGGCGGCGGCGACGACCAAGCCGCCGCTCGTCAGCGTCTTGCACGAGCGGCGCACGGCGGCGCTGACGCGGCTGTTCGATCTGCTCGCGCTCGCCTATCCGCGCAACGACGTGGTCGCGGCCAAGAAGGCGATCCACGACGATTCTCCGACGGTGCGCGCGGGCGCGCTCGAGCTGCTCGACAATGTCCTGCGTGGACCGGCGCGCGCCACGGTGATGGATTCGCTCGAGCCGGTGATGCTGCCGCGGCGCGGAATGGCGCCGTGCCGCGAGCCGACGCTGGCGGCGCTGCTCGCGCTCGATGACGCGCCGCTGCGCCGCGACGTGGCCCGGGCGGCGCGCGCCGACGGTATCCTCGGGCACGAGCTCGACGAGCTGGCGGCGCGCGATCCCGATCCGGCGGTGCGCAAGGCAGCGGCGGGGCCGCCGGCCGACGCGTCGCAGCCACTTCCGATCGAGCTGGCGCCGGCGCCGGTCCTCGCCTGATCGCCGCGCTGCGATCTAGAAGGTCGGGGTCAGCGCAACCAGGCCATACTGCGTGAACGGGCCCGGCGTGACGATGTCGCCGCCGATGAGGAGCGTGCTGCCGGAGAGCTGCATCGCGAGGATCTCGTTTTCGATCTCGGGCGCGAAGACGTTGAACGCGCCGGTGGTCGCGTCGGTCGCGGCGAGGTTCGAGCGCTCCGCGCCGCCGGTGCCGCCGATGAAGTCGAAGCCGCCGCCGGCGTAGACGAGCGAGCCCGCCGCCGCGAGCGCGAAGACGCCGATGCCGCCGGGCGCCGTGCCTGGCGGATTGGGATTCCACGACAGGAGCGCGCCGGTGCTGTTGTCGGCCGCTGCTTGCTGCGGGCGCGCCACGCCGGCGACCTTGCTGAACCCGCCGCCGAGGTAGACCGCCGCCGGCGTGACCAGGAACGAACGGACCGGGCTGTCGGTGTCGAGCGACCACGGCTGCGCGGCGCCGGTGGTCGCGTCGGTGGCCGCGAGAAACAGGTGCTGATGGCTGACGCCGGTGCCGCCGACGGCGCTGAATTGGCCGCCGAGCCAGACGTTCGAGCCGGCGACGGCGACGGCGTACACCTGGTGCGCGTTGCTGTCGCAACATTCGGCGACGTTCGGATCCCAGTCGTTGGCCGCGGCCGTCGTGATGTCGAGCGCGGCGGCGTTGCTGCGCGTTTGACCGCCGATGGCCGTGAAGTCGCCGCCGACGTAGAGCAGCGAGCCCGACGACGCCATCGCCAGCACGTTGCCGTTCGAGCCGGCGTTCCACGCGGTCGCCGCTCCGGTGCCGGCGTCGAGCGCGGCGACGCCGGTGCGCGCCTGGCCGCCGATGTTGCCGAACGGCCCGCCGGCGAACACGGTGCTGCCGCTGACTGCGAGCGATTCCACGACGCCGTCGGCGCCGGGGTTCCACGCGGTCGCGGCGCCGGAGACGAGGTCGATGGCGGCGATGCGATCGCGCGCGACGCCACCTGCGGTCGTGAAGCCGCCGCCGAGATACAGCTTGCTGCCGAAGGTTGCGATCGACAGGACGGTGCCGCACACGTTGGGCTTCCAGCTCGTCGGGACGCCGCTCGCCGCGTCGACGGGCGTGAGCCCCACGCACGGGCGGCTGGCCGAGAACGCGTTGGCGCCGACGTAGACGGTACTTCCGCTCACGGCGAGCGCATTGACGACGCCCGACGAGCCGGGATTCCAGGAGGTCGCGTTGCCGCTCGAGTCGAGCGCGGCGACGGATTGGCGGGTCTGGCCGCCGATGGTGGTGAAGTTGCCGCCGGCGTAGACCGTCGCGCCCGAGACGGCGAGCGCGACCACGGGGTTGTTGGCGTTGGGGTCCCAGCTGGTCGCGGCGCCCGTGCTGGCGTCGAGCGCGGCAATACGATTGCGGGTCTGGCCGCCGATGGTGGTGAAGGAGCCGGCGGCGTAGACCGTCGAGCCGGAGACGGCGATGGCGTTGACGCCGTTGTTGGCGTTGGGGTTCCAGCTCGTCGCGGCGCCGGAGGTGGCGTCGACCGCCGCGATGTCGTTGCGCGCCGCGCCGCCGACGTTGGCGAAGCCGCCGCCGACGTAGACGGTCGACCCGGAGACGACGATGGCGTCGATCGGTCCGTCGGCGGGCGAGTTGAACGCGAGCGCGGAGCCGGTGCCGGCGTCGAGGGCGGCGAAACGGCTGCGCGTCTGGCCGCCGATGGTGGTGAAGTCGCCGGCGACGTACAGCGTGGTGCCGGAGAGTGCCAGCGCCGTGATGCTGAAGTTGTTCGGCGCCGGAGCGAACGTCGGGTCGACGGTGCCGCCGGCGAGCACGTGCACGAGCTTGTCGGTGGGAACGCCGTCGGCGTAGGCGACGCCGCCGAGGCCGGCCGTGGTGGTGCCGACGTATTGGCCGCCGGCGCCGTCGCCGATGACCACGTTGACGCTCGGCGAGATGCGCGCGCGGTTGACGTCGGCGACGCCGCTCGATGCATCGATGACGGCGAAGCTCGCCAGCGATGGGCCGACGACGCGAAAGTCGCCGCCGATGTAGAGCGTGTTGCCCGACAGCGCCATGGCGTAGACCTGGCCGGCGGCGGACCACAGGTCCTGACGCACGCCGATGCGATAGCCGCGATCCGGCGCCGACGCCGCCGGCGTGGCGCCCGCGGCCGACACGAAGATGCGGAAGTAGCGCGCGCCCATCGCCGGCGCCGTCGCGTCGGCGGTGGAGGCGCCCGACGCCGAGATGTTCGCGTAGGTGGCGTCGGCGTCGGTGGTCGAGCGTTGCCACACGAACGAGGTCCCGCCGACGCTGCGGTTGCCCGACGTCGTGGCCGTGGGTCCGCCGCCGCCGGCGCTGGCCGCGCGCACGAAGTAGGTGCGCGACGCGCCTGCCGCCGCCGTCGAGGCCGTGGCCGTGAGCTTGACCGAGTAGAGGCTGGCGCCCTTGGCCGCGGTGACGCTGCCGGGCGTGATGGTGCCGTTCGGCGCGGTGGTGTCGAGGTAGCTCGTCACCAGGCCGACGTCGGTGAATGTGGTGCCGCCGTCGAGCGAGACCTGATACGAGGTCACCGGCGCCGCGCCGCCGAAGCCCGTGTCGCTGCCGCTCATGGCGCTCTCGCCGGCGTCGTTGACCGCGGTGACGGCGTAGGTGTGCATCGGGCCGGCGTTGGTCATCGCCGCGCTCCAGGCGAGGTTCACGCCCGTGGTCAAGTTGCCCGACGCCGTCAGCGACTGCGGCGCGCCCGGAACGCCGAGCGTCGCGCCGGCGTCGTCGTAGGCGGTGGTGGCGCTGGTCGCGGCCAGCGCGCCGTCGCGATACACCTTGTAATCGGTGATCGAGCCGCCGCGGTAGCCGGAGTCGGGCGCCGACGGCGCGCTCTCGCCGGCGCTGTTCACCGCCGTCACCGTGTACGAATACGTGGGGCCGTCGACGAGCGCGGGCGCGGTGAAGGTGAGCGCGATGTGATCGCCGAAGGTGCCGTCGCTGGCGCTGAGCGCGGTCGGCGCGCCCGGCGCGGTCGTCGCCGCGGTGGCATCGTCGTACGCCGGCGTCGCGACCTCGGTCAGCAGCGTGCCGGCGCGGTAGACGCGATAGCTGGTGGCGCCCGTCGACGCGCTCCACGTCAGGGTCACCAGCGCCGGCGAGGTGCCCTTCGACGCGCTCAAGCCCGTCGGCGGCAGGGGAGCGCCGGCCAGATCGCGCGACGTCAGATCGGGCGGCGTCGGCGCGAGGTCCGTCGCTGCGGCGTCGGGCGCGAGCGCCAGATCGTCGCCGCCCGGCATCGGCGCCAGGTCCGGCTGCGCCCGGCTCCCCGACGACGAGCAGCCGACGGCGAGGAGACCCACTAGTATGACCATTCCTTCAACGCTGATGCGCATCGCGCGATCATCTTATTTCCGTGGGCGGCGCGCCGTCAAACCTCGCGGAAGTCGCGGCCGAGCACGACGCCGAGCCGCGCGATCGCCAGCGGCTTGACGTCGTCGACGGTGAGCGCGCGCCCGGTTTCGTGCGCCAGCGACGTCATTACCGCGGCGTCGAGCCCGCACGGGTTGATCGCGGCGAAGCGCGAAAGATCCGTCGCCACGTTGAGCGCGAACCCATGCATCGTCACCCACTTTCGTACCGCGATGCCGAGCGACGCGACCTTGCGCTCGGCGATCCACACGCCCGTCCACCCCGGGTTGCGCTGCGCCGCCAGGCCGACGTCGGCGCAGACGCCGATGAGCGCCTCCTCGAGGTTGCGCAGGTACGCGTGCAGATCGCGCTCGTCCTCATCGAGCGCGAGGATCGGATAGCCGACGAGCTGCCCCGGCCCGTGATAGGTGACGTCGCCGCCGCGCTCGATCTCGAAGATCGGAATGTCGCCCGCCGCGACCACGTTCGCCGTCGACGTCTGTCGCCGCCCGAGCGTGATCACGTCGGGATGCTCGACGAGCACGAGCGTGTCGGCGATTTCCCCGCGCTGCCGCGCCGCTACCAGCTCCTGCTGCAGCTTCCAGACTTCGCCGTACTCGCGGCGCGAAAGATCGACGACGCGCGCCGGTTTCATCTGCTCGCCTACGACGCGCGCCTACGTCTTTTCAGGCCGCTCGGCGCGCTTGCCGCCGTTGACGAGGTGCCCGCTCTCGCCGAGCGCCGCCTTGGCCGCTTCCATGATCGCCTCGCCGAGCGTCGGATGAGGATGGATCGTGAGCCCGAGATCGGGCAGAAACGCGCCCATCTCGAGCGCGAGCGATCCTTCGGAGATGAGGTCCGACGCCTCCGGCCCGACGATGGCGAGGCCGAGCAGCTCGTCGCTGGCCGCGTCGGCGATGACCTTGACGAACCCATCGGTCTCGGCGATCGCGAGCGCGCGCCCGAGCGCGGCGAACGGCATCTTGCCCGTCTTGATCTTGCGCCCCGCCTTGACGGCCTCGTGCTCCATGAGCCCGACGGTGGCGATCTCCGGATCGGTGAAGATGACCGCGGGAATCGCGACGGCGTCGTTCTCCGATTTGTGCCCGGCCAACACCTCGGCGAGCACCTCGGCCTCTTTGTACGCCTTGTGCGCCAGCATCGGCTGCTGCGCGACGTCGCCGATGGCGTAGATCCCGGGCACGTTGGTGCGCTGCTGCTTGTCGACGGGGATGAAGCCCTTTTCGATCTTCACGCCCAGCTTCTCGAGCCCGAGGTTCTCCGAGTTCGGCCGCCGCCCGACGGTGACGAAGACCGCGTCGGCGACGAACGTCTTGACGCCTTCCTTGGTCTCGACGCGCACCGCGGCGCCGTCTTTCGTCTCTTCCCAGCCCTGCGCCTTGCAATTCAAGTGGATGTCGGCGCCGTGCTTCTTGAGCTTGCGCGCGACCACGTTGACGAGCTCGGGATCGTTTCCCGGCAGGAGCTGGTCGGTGCCTTCGATGACGGTGAGATGCGAGCCGAGCTTCAGGTACGCGGTGCCGAGCTCGAGCCCGATGTAGCCGCCGCCGATGACGATGAGCCGCTTGGGCACGTCCTTCATCGACAGCGCGCCCGTCGAGTCGAAGATGCGTTTGTCGTCGGGCTTGAAGCCGGGGATCTCGATCGGCCGCGACCCGGTGGCGATCACGATGCCCTTGGCCGCTTCGATGGCGACGCTCGTCCCGTCCGCCTGCTTCACTTCGACGCGGTTCTTCGCCGTCAACGTCGCGGTGCCGAGCACCAGCTGCGTGCCCGACGCCTTGATGAGCTGCCTGACGCCGCCGGTGAGCTTGCCGACGACCTCGCCTTTCCACTTTTGCGTCTGCGTCCAGTCGAGCTTCGGCTCGGCGACGACGCCCATCGGATTGGCCTTGATGAACTCGAACTGCTTGGACGCCTGGATCAACGCCTTCGATGGAATGCAGCCGACGTTGAGGCAGACGCCGCCGACGTCACCTTTCTCGACGTTGATGCACTTGACACCGAGCTGCCCGAGGCGGATCGCGGCCATGTAGCCGCCGGGCCCCGAGCCGATCACGACGACGTCCGTCTTCAAGGTCTCCATGGCGTGGGTTTGTAATATAAGAAGCCGGCGATGTCACGGCTACGGCCACCGTCGTCGTAACGTCGCGCAGGCGCTTGGCTAGCTCTCGGGTCGCACGTTCACCGTCGGCGGCTCGGTGCGCTGCGCCGGCGCCGAGCGCTCTTGCTCCTTGGTCGGCCGCTCCTTTCCGTCGAGCGCGCCGAGCGCCACCGGCCGGCGCTCGTCGATGCTGCGATAGATCGCGCGCACCACGCGCACGTCGGCGAGCCCTTCGGTGCCCGACGGCTCGGGATCGCTGCCCTCGAGGATGCAGCCCGAGAAGTACTCGATCTCGGGCGCGATCTGGTCGCGCGACTTCCACTGCTTGCGCTTGGGCTTCTTGTCACCGACGGTGAGCTCGAGCGCGGTGCCGCCGCGGTATTCGTACGCGGGATCGACGCGCAGCTTGCCCTTGGTGCCGACGAGCTCGTAGTAGCCGGTCGACTCGGCGCCGAAGCCGACGGTGAACTGCGCCAGCCGCTCGCCGGGAAAGCGCAACAGCGCCGAGGCCTGCTCTTCGACGTTGGCGAAGCGCTGATCGTCGCCGCGCGCGGCGAGCGCGACCACCTCGGTCGGCTCGTCGCGAAACAGGTAGCGCGCGGCGTTGATGCAGTAGGTGCCGATGTCGTAGAGCGCGCCGCCGCCGAGCTCGCGCGGATTGACACGGATGTTGGGCGCGTCGATCTGAAAGCTGAACGTCGACGAGAAAAAGCGCGGCTCGCCGAGCTTGCCCTTACGCACCAGCTCGATGGCGCTCAAGTTCGCGCCCTCGAAGTGCAGGCGGTAGGCGACCATCAGCTTGCACTTGTTCTCGTCGCAGGCGCGGATCATCGCCGCGCAGTCTTCCTCGGTCACCGCCATCGGCTTCTCGACGAGCGCGTGGATGCCGTGCGGCGCGACGCGCTCGACGAATTGGCGATGCGTGTGATTGGGCGTGGCGATGTAGACGGCGTCGATGACGTCGTTGCGGCAGAGCTCGTCGAGCCCGTCGTAGTCGACGGTGTGCTCGACGCCGTATTTCTTGGCGAGCTTGCGCAGCTTCTTCGGATCCGACGACACGAACGCCGTGAGCTCGCTGTTCTTGCGCGCGTGGTGGAAGCCGGGAAGGATCGCCTTCTGCGCGAAATACCCGAGACCGACGACGGCATAACGGACTTTGGGCTTGGCCATGGGCGGAATGTAGGGCGGAGCGGAAGAAGTTTCAATTTGTCGGCGAACGTGCTTAAGATGCCGCACCGTTGGCTTTGGAGGGAATCATGAGAACCTTGCTTGCAGTAGCTTCGCTCACTTTGCTCGTCGGTGTCGGCTCCGGTTGCGGCGACGACACGACCTCGTCGGTGATGGACATGACGGCGGCCCATGACATGTCGATGTCGATGGTCGACATGGCCAAGCTGACGTGCGCGCAGATCTTGTCGTGCGTGCAGACCTGCGCCGGCAGCACCAGCTGCGACGCCAACTGCGTCTCCGAGGGCAACACGGCCGCGCAAGGCTACATCGGGGCGTTCGAACAGTGCCTCTTCGATACTTGCGGCCCCGGCGACGGCGGCAACGATAGCTGCACCGGCCTGACCGACACCTCGGCCGGCTGTGCGAACTGCCTCAACTCGACGGGCACGAACGCGGCGCTCGGCGGTCCCTGCAGCGCCGAGTTCAGCGCCTGCACCTCGCACTAACCACTCATTAGTAAGGTAATCGCGGTGAACACCCCGATTCGTACCGGGTTGCTGCTCATGCTCGCGCTCGTCGCCGGCTGCGGCGACGACACCACCATGCCGACGACGCAGGATCTGGCGACCAGCGCCGACCTGGCCGCGCCCGCCGATCTCGAGCTGTTCTCGTGCGCGAGCATCCTCGCGTGCGTTCACGGCTGCGGGCAGAACCTCGTCTGCCAGGTCGGCTGCACCCAAGACGGCACGACGGCGGCGCGATCCACCTTCAACGCCTTCACCAGCTGCGTCGCCGCCATCTGCGGCCCCGGCGACGGCGGCAGCGACGGCTGCACCAGCCCGACCGACAATGGCGCCGCCTGCCAGACCTGCTTGTCGACGGCCGCCGCCGACGCGCTCAATCCCGGCGCGCCCTGCAACACGGAATACCTCGCCTGCGCCGCTAGCTGATCTACTGATGAACGCCGCCGAGCTTTTGGCGCGGCAGCGGCGTCACTTCGGCTAATTCCTCGCGCAAGTGCCACGGCACCTCCGCGAACACATCCTCGACGAGCGACGCCAGCGGCGGCGGCCCCACTTGCTCTTCCTTGGCCACCGCGTCACGGACCTCGGCGTCGATCTCCGCGCGCATGCGCTCCTCGGTCGCCGCGTCCAACAGGCGCTGCGCGAACAGCC
The DNA here is from genome assembly GCA_036494045.1 of Polyangia bacterium. Taxonomy (GTDB): domain Bacteria; phylum Myxococcota_A; class Polyangia; order Palsa-1104; family Palsa-1104; genus JAQBQH01. Next base: position 11,056 of record DASXOU010000691.1, read on the forward strand.
ACGCGCGAAACCGCGCCAACGGATCGCGCGCGCGCCAGCGCTCGGTCACCTTCTCGTCGCGATAGCGCGACGGATCGTCCGACGACGAATGCGCCGACACGCGATACGTGAGCGCCTCGATCAGCGTCGGCCCGCCGCCGCGCCGCGCGCGATCGACCGCCTCCTTCACGCACGCGTAGACCGCGAGGACATCGTTGCCGTCGCAGCGCACGCCGCCGAAGCCGTAGGCCACCGCCTTGGCCGCCATCGACGGCGCCGCCGTCTGCAGCGCCACCGGCGTCGAGATCGCCCACTGGTTGTTCTGGCAGAAGAACACCACCGGCACGCGATACACGCCCGCGAAGTTGGCCGCGACGTGGAAGTCCTCTTCGCTGGTCGCGCCGTCGCCAAGACAGCCGAGCACGACCACGTCGTCGCCCTTGATGCGCGCCGCCCACGCCATGCCGACGGCGTGCGGCAGCTGCGTCGCGATGCACGACGACATCGTCACGTAGCGCGCCGCGCGCGTCCCCGGATGACACGGCAGCTGCCGCCCCTTCGACACGTCGTCGGCGTTGCCGAAGATCTGCGACACATAGGTGCGCAGCGGGAGGCCGCGATACAGCGCCGCGCCCGCCTCGCGCAGCGCCGGCACGATCCAATCCTTCGGCCCGAGCGCCGCCGCCGCGCCGATCACCGCGCCTTCCTGCCCGCGCGCCTCGCCGTAAAATCCGATGCGCCCCTGTCGCTGCAGCGCCAAGAGGCGCTCGTCCATCACGCGAATCGTGAGCATGCCGCGAAACATGCGCACCAGCTCGGCGTCGGGCAGCCGCGGCAACAGCGTCGGCTCCGCGATGCCCTTGTCGTCGAGGACCTGATACAACCCGAGCTCCGGCGCGTCGGCCGGCAGCGGCGCCACCTCCCCCCGAAGGCGCGCCACGGTCACACCATTTCCATGAACATCAGCGTCGGATCCTCGAGCAGCGAGATCACGTGCTGCAGGAACTGCGCGCCTTCGTAGCCGTCGACGACGCGGTGATCGAGCGAGATCGAAAGGTTCATCATCTCGCGCACCACGATCGCGCCGTCCTTCACGACCGGCGTCGGCTTGATCTTGTGCACGCCGAGGATCGCCACTTCCGGGAAGTTGATGATCGGGGTGGCCAGGACGCCGCCGAGCGTGCCCAGCGACGAGATCGTGAACGTCGAGCCGGTCAAGTCGTCGCGCGTCGCCTTGCCCGAGCGTGTCTTCTCCGACAGCTCGTCGAGCGCCTTGGCGATGTCGAACAGCGACTTCTGATCGGCGTCCTTGACGACGGGAACGATGAGCCCGTCGGCCGTCGCCGCCGCCACGCCGATGTGATAGCGCTTGCGCAGCACGATCTCCTGCTTCTGCTCGTCGAGCGTCGCGTTGACGATGGGGAACTTCTTGAGCCCCGCGCACACCGCCTTGACGATGAACGGCAGGAACGACAGCTTGACGCCGCGCTCCTCGGCGCGCGACTTGGCGCGCTTGCGCAACGCGACGAGCTCGGTGACGTCGCACTCCTCGACATAGGTGAAGTGCGCCGCCGTCTGCCGCGAGCGGTGCATGTTCTCGGCGATCTTCTTGCGCACGCCGCGAAACGCGATCCGCTCGTCGCCGGCGTCGCTGTGCACCGGCTGCGGCGCATAGGCGCGCGCCGTCGCCGTGCCCATCGCGGCCCCGTGCGCCGCGCCGCCGCCGTCTTTCGCCGCGCGCACGTCGTCATGCGTGACGCGCCCGTTCGGCCCAGTCGCATTCACCGACGACAAATCGACGCCGAGATCGCGCGCCAGCTTGCGCGTCGCCGGCGTCGCCAGCACCTTTTCGCCCGACGGCCGCATCGCGATCACGTTCGACGCCTGCGCGCTCACGCTCGCCGGCTCGCTCTTCGGCGTCTTGTCGAGGAACTGCCGCTCTTCCTTCGCCGTCCGCGGCTCTTCGGTCGTGGCCGCCGGCTTGGCCGCGCTCTTGCTCGCGCCGCCTTCGTCGATCACCACCATCACCGCGCCGACCGCGCACGTCGATCCTTCCGCCGCGCGGATCTCCTTGATGGTCCCCGCCTTCGGCGACGAGATCTCGACGGTGGCCTTGTCGGTCATGACCTCGACCATCGGCTGATCCTCTTTGACAGGATCACCGGGTTTGACGTGCCACTTGACCACTTCGCCTTCGACGACGCCTTCGCCGATGTCGGGCAGCAGGAACTCGAACATGCGAAACCTCGATCAGAACTGCGCGGTTTGCTTGATCGCCAGCGCCACGCGATCGGGCGACGGCAGGTACTCGTTCTCGAGCGTGTAGGGAAACGGCGTGTCGAACCCGGCGACGCGGTTGATGGGCGCCTCGAGCGACATCAGCGCCTTCTCCGCGATCATCGCCGCCAGCTCGGCGCCGTAGCCGCAGGTCTTCGGCGCCTCGTGCGCGATCACCACGCGTCCGGTCTTGCGCACCGACGCCAGGATCGTCTCCGCGTCGAGCGGCAAGAGCGTGCGCAGATCG
>DASXOU010000692.1:0-6577 GCA_036494045.1 Polyangia bacterium
CTTCGATCTCGACGGCACGCTCGTCGACTCGGCCGGCGACATCCGCGCCGCGCTGGTGCACGCGCTCGCCGTCGTGCCGCCGTCGGACGCGCGACTCGACGAGCACGCGCTTGGCTGCGCCGGCCTCGGCCTGCCGCTCGACGAGTTCTACGCGCTGGCGCGGCCGGCGCCACATCCGCAGGCCCACGATCGAGGACGCCTTCTCTTCATCGACGCCTATCGCAGCTACTATCACGCGCACCTGCTCGACAAGACGCGACCGTTTCCGGGCGTCGCGGAGACGCTGCAATTGGTTGAACCATTGCGCGCAGCCGGTTTGCGCACGGCGGTGGCGACGACCAAGCGAACGCTCACGGCCGAGCGCGTGCTCGAAGGCCTCGGGCTGGCGCGGCACTTCGATCTCATCCTCGGCACCGAGCCTCCGATGCCGCACAAGCCGGCGCCCGATCTGTTGCTCGCGTGCGCGCGGCGGCTCGATCGCGATCCGGCGCGCGGGCTCATGGTCGGCGACACCGAGCGCGATGTGCTCGCCGGTCGCGCCGCCGGCATGCGCACCTGCGGCGTCACGTACGGCGTGCTCGGCGTCGAGGGGCTGACGCCGCACGCGCCCGATTTTCTCGTCGAGCGCTTCGCGGATCTCTGGCCGCTGCTCGCCGAGTGAGCGTCAGCTGATGGGCGCGCGCTCGGCGACGGTGATGTTGCCCTTGGCGTCGTAGCCGAGGTAGGCGGCGGACAGATCCTTGTCGTGGCCGAAGATGACGAGCCAGTGCTCGTCGATGGCGCGGCCGAGGATACGGCGCTTGGTCTCGAGCGTGCCGACGACGTCGAGATCGTAGGCCATGATGAACGGCAGCTTGACGTGGAGCGACGTCGGCACCACGTCGCCGAGAAAGAGCGCCTTTCCGCCGTGGCCGTCGTCGATCAGCACCGATTGATGATGCGCGGTGTGGCCGGGCGTCGGAATCACGCGCACGCCGGGCGCGAATTCGTGCTCGCCGTCGACGAGGTGCAAGAGCTGCGCGTCGGCGAGCGGCCCGAAGTTTTCCGCGAGGTAGCTGGCGCGGTTGCGCTCGTGCGGATGGGTCGCGTCGTCGTATTCGCCGCGTTGGATGACGTGGCGCGCGCGCTTGAACACCGGCTCCACGGCGCCGCCGGCGGTGCGTTTGGTAGCGCCGCCGGAGTGATCGAAGTGCAGATGGGTCATCACGACGTAGTCGATCGAGTCGGGCTCGACGCCGGCGGCGCGCAGGTTCTTCTCGACGCTGAGATCGTGGTCGATGCCGTAGATCTCGCGCTCGCGCGCGGGGAACTTGTCGCCGTTGCCGGTTTCGATGAGCGTGCGCTTGCCTCGTCCCTCGACGAGCAGGCAGTTGGTGGCGTATTCGACGCGGTTGAGCTCGTCGCAGGAGACGAGGCGGTTCCAGATCGTCTTCGGAACGACGCCGTGCATGGCGCCGCCGTCGAGGCGGAAGTTGCCGCCGTTGATGAGCGTGAGCGTCAGATCGCCGAGCTGCATGCGGTCATCTTAATGCTTGCCCGTCGCTGCGCCAGCGTCGAAGTGGCGCTGGAGCGCGCGCGGCAGGGCCGCGACGCCCGGACCGGCGGCGACGAGCGGCGCCAGATCGACGGAGCTGTAGGTGTTCACGAAGAGCGCGCGCTTGCCCTCGAGCGCGCCGGCGTCGGCGTCGGCGAGCAGCGCCGCCATCGCCTTGCCCGTGTACGTGGGCTCGAGCGTCAATCCGACGGCGGCGGCGCGCGCGACCGCGCCGTCGGATGCCGGCGTCGCGCGGCCGTAGGCACCGCCGAAGAAGCGATGATCGACGGTGAACGGCGGCGGACGGAAATGGTTGAACCAATCTTCGCCACGCGCGACCAGGTGCGCCGCGGTGCGCGCGGCCAGGCGGCGCGTGACCCGCTCGTTCGACACCATGCGATCGACGACGCGCACGCCGACGACGCGGGCGTCGAGCCGCGGCAGCGACGGCGCGCCGGCGAGCCCGACGAGGAGCCCGGCGGCGGTACCGCAGGAGCCGAGCGCGACGTAGATGACGTCGGGGCGCGGCAACTCGCCGCGCGCGATCTGCTCGAGCAGCTCCAGGCCTGCCGAGACCCAACCGAGCGAGCCGATCGGCGAGGAGCCGCCCGCGGAGATCCACGCGACGCCGCGGCCGCGACGCTGCTGCCACACGCGCCAGGGCACGCCCGTGTAGCCGCGCACGGGATGGAGCGCGGCGCCGGCGGCGACGTCGGCGATCATCTGCTCGCGGACGTGATCGGTGAGCGGCTGCGGAAACACCACGGCGTCGACGGTGAAGCCGGACTGGCGGCCGTAGATCGCCGTCGCCAGCACGTGATGCGAGCCGATGGCGCCGAGCGTGACCAGCCGCCGGGCGCCGCGCGCCTTGGCGTCGCCGAGCAGGAACTCGAGCTTGCGCACCTTGTTTCCGCCGTAGGCGGTGCCGCTGGCGTCGTCGTGCTTGATCCACAGCTCCACCGACGGCGGCAAGAGGCGCTCGAGCCGCGACACCGCCGTCGGAAATCGGCCCAGCGGCAGCCACGGCACGCGGCCGGTCAGCGCCGGGAAGGCGCGAAACAGCGCTGGGGGCGCGTCGGCAGCGACGTGATTCACGCCACGCAGCATAGGGGAAAATCGCGATTGACCGGCAGCTAGAATTGGTTTAACCAATACAAACAATGGTTAAACCAATCAAGTTCCCGCCGTCGGCGCGACGCGCGCGCGGCGAGTCGGTGGTCGAGAAGCTGCGGCGCGAGATCCTGCTCGGTCGGCATCAGCCCGGCGCGCGGCTGCCGCCCGAGCGCGAGCTGGCGCTCAAGCTCGGGACCAACCGCAATACCTTGCGCGAGGCGCTGCGCACGCTCGAGTCGGAGAAGCTGGTGCGCGCGCGCCAGGGCGACGGAACCATGGTGCTCGACTGGCGCGCCGTCGGCGAGATCACGCTGCTGCCGCACTTTCTCGCCGAGGAGACGCCGCTCGACGAGCGCTTCGAAGCGCTGTACACACTGTTTCGCCTGCGCGACGCGCTCATCGACCACGCGCTCGTCTTCGCGGTCGGCAACGTCAGCGACGGCGATCTGGCGGCGCTGCGCGGCGCGCTCGGGCAGCTCGGCGCCGTCGAGAGCGGAACGGTCGAAGCGGTCGAAGCCGACGTCGAGTTCTATCGGCGCCTCGTGGTGGCGTCGCGTGCGACGGTGCTGGCGTGGGTGTTCAACACGTTCGCGCGCATCTTCACGCTGCTCGGTGCGCGCTATCCCGAGCTGTGGAAGATCGATCGCGCCTATGTCGAGGCGCTCGACGAGATCGTGCGCACCATCGTCGCCGGTGACGAGGCGCGCGCGCGCTCGTCGATGCACTCGCTCTTGGAAGCGCGCAGCGGCGTCATCTTGTCGCAGCTGGCGCCGCAGCCGTTGCAACAGCTCGGCCGGCTGTCGTTGAGCCGCGGCACACCGACGGTGGAACGCAGTCGCGCGCGCAGGAAGAAACGATGACCGCGCCGGCGACGGTGGCGGCGGCGAGGACGGGCCGGCCGGCGCTGGGCGCGTGGTCGCGTCGCGTCGTGCGCGCGCTCGCCGAGGTCGTGCTGCCCGACGGCGCCGACGCGCCCGCGGTGCCGAGCGCGGAGGTCGTCGACTTCGTCGACAGCTTCGTCCCCTTCATGCCGCGCCTGTTGCGCCTCCTCTTCCCCGTCGGCCTCATGATGCTCGAGCTCGGCGCGTTCGTCCTCGCGCCGTCGTTGCTGCCGTTCTCGGCGATGTCGCTGCCGCGCCGCCGCCGCTACGTCGACGGCTGGATCCACGCGCGCTGGCGGCTTCGGCGCGATCTCATCAAAGCCGTCAAAGGGCTCTGCCTGTTCGCCTACTACTCCGACGCGCGCGTCGCGGCACGCCTCGGCTACGCCGTCGAAGCTCACGTCGCCGACGTGAGCGCCGCGCGTTTGGTGCGCCATGCTGCAAACATTTGACGCCGTCGCCGCCGCCGGCCGCGACGTGACCGTCGACGCCGACGTCGTCGTCGTCGGCAGCGGCGCCGGCGGCGGCGCCATCGCCGCCGAGCTCGCCGAAGGCGGCCGCAGCGTCGTCGTCGTCGAGGAGGGCGGCCACTACACGTCCAAAGACTTCGGCCTCGACGCGCCGACGATGATCAAGAAGCTCTATCGCAACGCCGGCGCCGCGCCCATCCTCGGCCGCCCCAACATCATCTTCTCCGAGGGACGCTGCGTCGGCGGCTCGACGGTGATCAACGGCGCCATGAGCTGGCGCACGCCCGACAAGGTGCTCAAGCGCTGGCAATGGGAGCACGGCCTCACCGCGCTCTCACCCGAGGCGCTCGATCCATTTTTCACGCAGGTCGAAGAGCGCGTCAGCGTCGGCCCGCAGGATCCGGAATCGATCGGCGAAGACGCGCGCCTCATGCAGCGCGGCGCCGACCAACTCGGCTACGCGTGGATCCCGGCGATGCGCAGCCAGAAGCACTGCTGCGGCGCCAACAACTGCGCGTTCGGATGCCCCACCGACGCCAAGCAGTCGGTGCTCGTCACCTACGTCCCGCGCCTCCTCGCCGCCGGCGGCCAACTCTTCTCCGGCTGCAAGATCGAGCGCGTCACGACCGACGGGCAGCGCGCCACCGGCGTGGTCGGCCGCTTCCGTCACCCCGAGTCGGGCGCGCGCGGCCCGAAGCTGACGGTGCGCGCCAAGATCGTCGTGCTCGCCTGCGGCGCGGTGCAGACGCCGGCGCTGCTCTTGCGCAATGGTTTAACCAATTCTTCGCGCCAGGTCGGGCGCAACTTCCTCTGCCATCCGAACGCGAAGGTCGTGGGCGTCTACGATCGCCCGGTGCAGGCGTGGAAGGGGACGATCCAGGGCAACCAGATCCGCGAGTTCATCGACGAGGGCATCATGATCACGACGTCGATGGTGCCGCCCGGCCTGCTCGCCATGTCGCTGCCCTACTTCGGCGCGCGCTCGTGGGAGGTCATGCGCGACTACGACAACATGGTCGTGGCCGGCTGCCTCGTCGAGGACACCGGCAGCGGCCGCGTCGGGCTCGATCTCTTCGGCGAAGCCAAGATGCGCTACGACCTCAACGATCGCGACTTCCACAACCTCGTGCGCGGCGTCGCCCTCAGCGCCGAGATCCTGTTCGCCTCGGGCGCGCGACGAGTCCTTCTGCCGTTCGACTTTCTGCCGGCGCTCGACTCGCCCGATGCGATCGCGACGCTGTTCGCGCATCCGATCCCGAAGGACGAGGTCGAGTGCCTCACCGTGCACGCGATGGGAACGTGCCGCATGGGCGTCGACAAACGCTCGTCGGTCGTCGATCCGCACGGCGAGAGCTGGGACGTGCCCGGCCTCTTCGTCGCCGACGCCAGCGTCTTTCCCGGACCGATCGGCGTCAATCCACAGATCACGATCATGGCGTTGGCGACCCGCGCCGGCCGCTGGCTGCTCGACAACGAAGCGCGCTACTTCGCCTGACATCTGCGCTCGAACGCGCCCGACCCCGCGCTGAATGAGCGCTCATTCGGTGTATGAAAGGTAAGCGCAGCGACAATGGTTTCCTAATGATGGCGACTACTTACCCCAGTAGGCGGGAGTGTGCTCGCCACCTCGTGGTTTGACCATCGCGCGCAAGCATCCGATTGCACCCGCGCGCGATCCGCGCCGCGCGTGGCACGTGTCCTGCTCATGCTCGCGCGCCATGAACATCACCCGCTCCATCGTTCTTTGCTTCTCGCTGGTCTCGGTCGGCTGCGCTGCAGTGAGCTCGACTACCACGCAAACATCGACGACGTCGCAGCAGCTCGTCGTCGAAGTTTCCAACGCGCCGCCCGATCCCAAGGCGGAGGTGAAGACGCCGTGCCCGGCGCCGGGGCACATCTGGGTCGCCGGCTACTGGGATTACATCGACGGCCACCACGTCTGGCGCGACGGACGTTGGATCCAGGCCAAAGCCGACTACGAGTACGTGCGCGCGCGCTACGAGTTCGACGGCAAGGCGTGGCAGTTTCACGTTCCGCACTGGCACCGTCGCGCGGTGACGCAGCCCGTGCAGATGGCCGCCGCGGCGCAATCACGCCAGTAGCTCACGCGACGTTCGCGCGATGCTCGCGCTGGGCGGCGCTACGGCGTCGGCCAGGCGGCGCGCGCTTCCTCGACGACCATCGTCACCAATCGCGCATAGAGGTCGTTGCCCTCCTCGACGGTCGCCGCCGCCGGATCGCCGAAGTATGCGTCGGGCGCGCCGGCTTCGCCGAAGGTGCGCTTGCCTTCGCGCATCGCGCGCGCGAGATCGATTGGTTTAACCATTAGTCCGCGGCGCACGTCGTCGTGCACCAGCTCCGGGCGCGCCGCGAGCACCAGTGAAGTCTCGTAGCTGCCGGCGTGGCAGGCGCCGCGCTTGAACTCGTCGGTGAGCGTGCGCGCCCAGCGCTTCTCGAGCTGATCGGCGAAGACGACGGCGACGCCCGAGCGCGCTTGCACGCGCGCGCAGGCCTCCTTGAGCGAGGCGACGTGCGCCGGCTCGAGGTGGCTGTTGACGAGGCAGACGCGCGTGAAACCT
>DASXOU010000693.1:0-19059 GCA_036494045.1 Polyangia bacterium
CCACTACAGGCGCATCCTCTACGAGCACGACGAGACCGGCGACTACGACAGCTTCCCCGATCTCGTCGACGCGCACGCCAACATGAAGCTGTGGATCGCCGGCCACACGCATCGCTGGCTCGACATGTCGAGCTTCAACAACGACGTGCCGCATTGGGTGCTCGGCGGCACGCGCTACGACACCAACAACTTCAGCGTCGTCGAGTTCGACTCGACCGCGAAGAGCGTGAAGCTCCTCGACATCGGCAAGGGCATCCTCAACGACTCGTGCGCGAACGACTGGAACTACGTCGGCACGCCGTCGCCGGATCCGAATCCGCCGGCCGACAGCGGCGACTGCGTGATGGGCATCGACTGATCGGAACTTTCGTGGGCGCGCGCTGTCTACGTTGGATCATGCGCCGCGCGCCATTGCTTCTGCTCGTCGTCTGCTTGCCGTCGCTGAGCCGCGCCGACGCGCGGCGCTACACCATCGTCGACGGGCCCGATCATCGCGCCGTCGGACAGCAGACGTGCACGGTGGTGTCGGCGCGCGAGCGCGTGTGCGCGTGGGAGTTCGTCAATCGCGGCCTCGGGCCCAAGCTGACCGAGCGCATCGTCGTCGATGACGCGGGCTTGCCGATGCTCATCGCCAACGACGGCGTCGACTGCGAGCACAACCCCGTGCACGAGCGCTTCACGCGCGCGGGCGAGCGCGGCTTCTTCGTCAGCGAACAGGCCGCGCCCGAAGAAGAGGCGATGCTGGCGCGGGCCCTCTTGCGCGCGCGCAATCATCGACTGCCGCTCTTGCCCGGCGGCGAAGCGACCATCGACCGCGTCGGCACGGTCGACGTCAGCGACGGCAAGACGCACAAGCGCGTCACGCAATACGAGATCACGGGCCTCGAGCTCATGCCCGACACCCTTTGGCTCGAGGACGATGGCGGGCTCTTCTGCGTCGGCGACACGATCCTCGACGGCTGGGCGAGCGCAGGCGCCACGCTCGCCGCCGCCGCTGAAGCACGCGCCCTCGCCCGCCGCGCGCAGCTCTTCGCCACGCTGGCGAAAAAACCGCAGCGTCCGCTGGCAATCGTGCACGCGCGCCTGTTCGACGCCGAGTCGGCGCAATCACGACCGGCCACGACGGTGATCGTCGATGGCGAGCGCTTCGCCGCCGTCGGCGCCGACCGGGCCGTGATGATTCCGCCCGGCGCCGAGATCATCGACGCCACCGGCAAGACGCTCCTGCCCGGCCTCTGGGATCTGCACACGCACCTCGATGAAGTCAGCGGGCTCCTGGCGATCGCCGCAGGCGTGACCACCGCGCGCCAGATGGCCGGCAGCGCCAAGGATCCGCGCACGCTGAGCGCACAATGGAACGCCGGCCACGCCGTCGGTCCGCGCATCCTGCAAGTCGGGCTCGTCGACAGCCCCGGCCCGGGCGAATCGCCTGCCGAGCTCGTGCGCAACGAGCGCGAGGTCCGTGCCGCCGTCGATCGCGACGCCGACGCCGGCTTTCCGCAGGTCAAGGTCTACAACTCGTTCAAACGCGAGCTATTGCCCGCGTTCGTCGACGAAGCGCGTCGCCGCGGCCTGCGCATCAGCGGCCACGTGCCCAACGGGCTCAAAGCCGCGGACCTGGTGCGCGCCGGCTTCGACGAGCTGCAGCACGCCTACTTCGTGTTCCTGAACTTCTTGCCCGAAGGCGAGATGCTGCCGATGGCGCGCTTTCTCGTCTTCGCCAACCACGCCGGCGAGGTCGACCTGGCGTCGCCGGCGGTGCGCGATTTCGTGGCGCTCCTCGTGAAGCATCACGTCGATCTCGATCTCACGCTGGTCTCGGGCGAACAGTGGCTGATGGCGCGCCGCGGATCGGTCGGGCCGACCTACGCGGCGATCGCCGATCGGCTGCCGGTACAGCTGCGCCGCATGCTCGCTGGCGGCGGCGGCCTGCCGATCGACGCCGGCAGCGACGCGCGCTATCGCGCCTCGTTCGCCGCGACGCTCAAGCTGGCGAAGCTCGTTCACGACGCCGGCGTCGTCATCGCCGTCGGCACCGACGTGTGGCCCTTCGGCTTCTCGATGCACCGCGAGCTCGAGCTCCTGGTGCAGGCCGGCATCGCGCCCGCCGAGGTGCTGCGCATGGCCACGCTCGGCAACGCGCGCATCATGAAGCGCGAGCGCGAGCTCGGCTCGATCGCGCCCGGCAAGCTCGCCGACTTCGTGCTCGTCGACGGCGATCCGACGCGCGACATCTCCGCCATCCGCCGCACCACGCTCGTCGGCAAGGGAGGCACGCTCTTCGATCCGGCCGCGATCGATCGCGCCGCCGGCATTCTCCCTAGAAGATGAATTCGACGGCGACGCCGGTGTCGAAGGCGACGTACGGGCGCACCACGCCGCAGTCGTCGCAGCGCTGGTAGCCGAGGAAGGCCGGACCGGCGAGGACGTGGCCGTCGAAGCGGAGCCCGACGTGGCGCGCGAGCAGCACGACCAGCCCGCCGCCGGCGCGCCCGACCAGCGCCGCGCCGTTGTCGTCGAACGCGCGCTCGAACAGCGGCACCGCGCCGAACGTCAGATCGAACGTGCCGAGCAGCGGCGCGCCGCGCGCATGCCAGCGCCACTTTCCGCCGAACAGGAGATCGACCGAGTAGCCGTTGCCGGAAAATCCGCCGTTGCAGGCGGTGATGCGCCCGCCGCACGGCCCGTCGATCGACGCCGGCACCACCAGCGGGTTGACCTGGAAGACGACGGCGCCGTGGGGCCCGATGCGCCGCGCGTATTCGAAGAACAGCTTCATGCCCGACGACTCCCAGCCGGTGGCGTCGAGCTGCACGCCGGCGCCGACGGAGATCTCGTTGCGATCGTACGACAGGTAATAGCGTCGCTGCGCCGAAGCCAAAGAAGGCGCCATCAACAGCGTCAACAGAACGATTGTGTTGCGCATGCGCGGCTAGAGGATGAACTCGGCGCCGACGCCCACGTTGAAGGCGCGATAGAACTCGGTGTGGCCGGAGTAGAAGCCGGGTCCGAGCGTGAAGGTGATCTCGCCGCCGACGCCGATGCGCGGCGCGACGAAGTATTTGACGCCGCCGCCGGTGTTGAAGACGAGCGCCGCGCCGTTGTCGTTCTCGGGGCGCGCGAACACGGGCACGACGCCGGCGTTGGCGCTCGCGTACGGCATCACGCGATAGCGCGTCATCCACTTGAGCTTCACGCCGCCGAGGATGTCGACGGCGTAGCCGTTGCCCTCGAAGCCGGTGCCGCAGTCGTAGCTGTTGCCGAATTGATCGACGCACACGGTGCGCGATTCGCCGGCGCCGAAGGTCGGCGCCAGCTTGAAGTTGAGCCACACGACGTTGCTGAGCCGGTGCGAGTAGTCGAAGAACATCTTGAAGCCACCGGGCGTGCCGCCGCCGAGCGACGCTTGAAAGCCGAGCTGCGCCGTCAGCTCGTCCTTGCCGGGGAAGCCGTCCATGCGACGCGAGATATAGGTTTGCGCGTTCGCCGCGCTCGCGCAGAGCGTCGCGGCGACGAAAATCGGAATCCAAATTCGCATTTTCATGCCCGCGGTTCTCAGCAGGCGCCGTGCCAGTGTCAAGTGCGCGGAATCGCGCGCAGCGACGGGAATTCGCGGAGCAAAAATGCTCCACGGCGCGAATTTGCTACTACTTCGCGAGCGCGGCGGCGAGCTCCTCGTACAAGAAGATCGCGCTCTTGATCGCCTTGCCCCAATCGCCAAGATGCAGGCTCTCGTTTTCCGAGTGCGCGTTGGTGTACGGATCCTCGACGCCGATGAGCAGCGCCGGCACGCCGCCGAGCTCGCGCGCGAACGGCTCGACGAACGGGATCGATCCGCCGCAGCCCATCGTGATGCCCTTTACGCCGTACCCCTTTTCGAGCGCGCGAAACGCGGCTTGAAACGCGGGATGCGCCGGATCGGTGTACCACCAGCCGTTGGCGGCCTCGGTGTGGATGTGGACCTCGACGCCCCACGGCGCCGACTTCTCGAGCTGCTTGGTCAGCTTCTGCAGGACCCACTCGGGATCGAGGTCGGGCACGATGCGGATGCCGACGCGCGCCCACGCGCTCTCGTTGATGATGTTGCGCGCGTCCTTGCGCGTCGACGCGGTGAACGCGTTCACCGCCACCGACGGCTGGCGCCAATTGACCTGCCACGGATGCGCGCCGCCGAGCAGCTGCACCGACGGCAAGAGGCCGGCCTGCTCGCGGAACTTCTGCGCGTCGGTCGGCAGCGCGGCGATGTCCTTCTTCTCGGCGTCGGTGAGCGGACGGATCTTCTCCTGGATGCCGGGCAGGTTCACCGAGCCGTCGTCGTTGACCAGCGACGCCAGCATCTTGCAGAGCGCGAGCGTCGGATCGGGCACGGGGCCGCCCCACATGCCCGAGTGCAGCGACTGCTTGAGCGCGCGCACCTCGACGTCGACGGCGACCAGGCCGCGCAGCGCGGTGGTGATCGACGGCAGGCCGGTCTCGAAGTTGCCCGTGTCGGTGAGGACGATGGCGTCGGCGCCGAGGAGCTTCTTGTGGGCGCGCAAGAATTCCGTCAGGTGCCCCGAGCCGATCTCCTCTTCGCCCTCGACGACGATCTTGACGTTGAGCGGCAGCGCACCGGCGGTCTCGAGCCACGCGTCGACGGCGCTCGAGTGCACGACCACGCCCGCCTTGTCGTCGGCGGCGCCGCGCGCGAACAGGCGGCCGTCGCGCTCGGTCGGCTCGAACGGCGGCGACTTCCACGCCGCCGCGTCGCCCGCCGGCTGCACGTCGTGATGCGCGTAGAGGAGGATCGTCGGCGCGCCCGGCGTCTTCAGGATCTCGCCGTACACGTAGGGATGCGCGCCCTCGATATTGAGCAGCTGCACATTATTAAATCCGCGGTCGCGTAATAATTTCGCCGTCGCTTCCGCCGAGCGGCGCACCTCGGCCGCGTCGAAGCCGTCGAACGAGACGCTCGGGATGCGCACGAGCTGTTTCAGATCGTCGAGGTAGGCGTCGCGATGCGCTTCGAAATGTTCGATGGCTCGATCGCTCTTGGTCATGCGGCGTCGATACCATGCGCCTCGACCACGATGCCAGCGCCTTGACTTCACCGTCGGAGCGTGATAGTAACTCAGTTATGAGTTACGAAGGTCCCTCCATTGGCGAGCGTCCCTCGGTGGGCTACTTCTGCATGGAGTTCGGGCTCGACGAGCGGCTGCCGATCTACTCGGGCGGCCTCGGCGTCCTGGCCGGCGACTTCATGCGATCGGCGCACGCGCTCGGGCTCCCGGTCGTCGGAGTCGGCATCCTCTGGGAAGAAGGATACACGACGCAGGCGATCGGGCCAGCCGGAGAGACGATCGATCTGCCGACGCCGCGCACGCTCGGCGCCGCGCACCTGGTCAAGGAAGCGCCGATCGTCACCGTCGGCATCGGCGGGCGCGACGTGCCGCTGTGGATCTGGCGCGTCGAGGGGCTGAACGCGGCGCCGCTCTATCTCCTGGAGCCGATCGTCGAGCACGATCGCTGGATCAACCGGCGCCTCTACGGCGGCGGCAAGGACGATCGCGTGGCGCAGGAGATCGTGCTCGGCGTCGGCGGCGTGCGCGCGCTGCAGGCGCTCGGCATCGACGTCGACGTCTACCACTTCAACGAAGGGCACGCGCTCTTCGCCGGGCTCGAGCTCGTGCGCCAGGCGCGCGCGCGCGGGCGCGATTTTGCGGCGGCGTGGGCGGAGACGCGCGACAAGATCGTGTTCACGACGCACACCCCGATCGACGCCGGCAACGAGGAGCACGAGCACGAGCGGCTGCGCCGCGTCGGCGCCACCGGCGGGCTCACGCACGCGCAGCTCGTCGAGCTCGGCGGCGATCCATTCAACATGACGGTCGCGGCGCTGCGGTTGTCGCGCAACGCCAACGCAGTGGCCGAGCTGCACGGCGAGACCGCGCGGCGAATGTGGCAGCACGTCGACGACGCGGCGCCGATCGTGGCGGTGACCAACGGTGTCGATCATCGCGTGTGGCAGGACGCGCGCGTGGCGGCCGCGATCGACGATGGCGGTGACGAGGCGCTCGACGAGGCGCGCGCGTCGCTCAAGCACGAGCTGGTCGCCGAGGTGCACAAGCGCACCGGCGTGGCGCTCGACGGCGAGCGCATGATCGTCGGCTTCGCGCGGCGCGCGACCTCGTACAAGCGGGCGACGCTGCTCTTTTCCGACGAGGCGCGCATCGCGCCGCTCCTCGCCGACGGGCGCGTGCAGGTGGTCTACAGCGGCAAGGCGCATCCGCGCGACTTCGGCGGCCAGGAGCTGGTGCGCGAGATGGTTGCGCTCGGCAAGAAGTACCCGGGGAGCGTCGTGTTCGTGCCGAACTACGATTTGCAGCTCGGGCGCATTCTCACGCGCGGCGTCGACGTGTGGCTCAATACGCCGCGGCGGCCGCTGGAGGCGTGCGGCACTTCGGGCATGAAGGCGGCGATGAACGGCGTGCTCAACTGCTCGATCCTCGACGGCTGGTGGCCCGAGGCGTGCGATCACGGCGTCAACGGCTGGGCCATTGGCGAGCGGCTGCTCGAGAACGACGGCGACGATGCGCGCGACGCGGCGGCGCTGTATGCGCTCGTCGAAGACGAGATCGTGCCGACGTTCTACGGCAACCGCGCGCGCTGGCGGGCGATGATGCGCGAGTCGATCGCGGTGGGCGTGCAGCAGTTCTCGTCGGACCGCATGGTCGGCGATTACTACACGCGGCTCTATCGGCACGCGCCGGCGATCGCGCGGCGCAAGGCCGCGGCCAACGAATAGTCCGTCGCGCGGTCATTCGCTCGATCAATCGCTCGGCGGCGAGAGATCCGCGGGCGCGGCGACGGCGGCGTCGCACGGCGGGCACGAGCCGCCGCAGTCGATGCCGAGCTCGTCGCCGTTCTCGATGCCGTCGCCGCAGCTCGCGGTCTGGCACCTGGCGCCGGTGCACACCTTCGACGCGCAGTCGTTGTCGCCGGCGCAGGTGCGGCCGTCGGCGCAGGGCGGGCAATCGGGGCCGCCGCAGTCGACGTCGCTCTCGCTGCCGTTGAGGACGCCGTCCGAGCAGCTGTCGGCAGCGCACACGCCCGCCGCGCAGATCTTGCTGCGGCAGTCGCGATCCACGAGACACGCGCGGCCGCCGTTGCACGGCGTGCAGATGTCCCCGCCGCAGTCGACGTCGGTCTCTTCGCCGTTCTGCATGTTGTCGCCGCAGTTGGGGAAGACCGGCGCCTTCTTGCCACAGCCGACGGCAACGGCTGCGATCACCGCAGCGATCACGATGGCGACGGCGCAAACGATGCGCATGCGCCGAATCTAACATTGATGCACAATCGCGCCATGCAAGCTTACGAAGGCAAGGTCGTCGTCATCACCGGGGCGTCGGCGGGAATCGGCGCGGCGCTGGCCGAGGAGATCGCGCGGCGCGGCGGGCGCGTGGTGGCGGCGGCGCGCTCGGCCGACAAGCTCGAAGCGTTGGCGGCGCGCATCGGCGGCGGCGCGCTCGCCGTGCCGACCGACGTGACCAAGCGCGCCGAGGTCGATCGCTTGCGCGACGCCGCGATCGAGCGCGCCGGACGCATCGACGTGTGGGTCAACAACGCCGGGCGCGGCATCTCGCGGCCGCTGGCGCTGCTCACCGACGAGGACGTCGACGCGATGGTGCGCGACAACGTCAAGGGGCCGCTCTACGGCATGCAGTCGGTGTTGCCGCACATGCAGGCGCGCGGCGACGGGACCATCGCCAACGTGTCGTCGATGCTGAGCCGCGTGCCGTTCGCGCCGATCCGCTCCGCCTACAGCGCGTGCAAGGCGGCGCTCAACTCGATGACCGAGACGTTGCGCATGGAGCTGCGCGAGAAGTTTCCCAAGATTCGCGTCATCACCGTGTTGCCCGGCGTCGTCGCCACCGACTTCGGCAATCGCGCGCTCGGCGGCGGGCCCGATTCGCGCGCGCTGCCGAACGCGCAGGACGTCGGCGAAGTGGCGCGCGTGATCGCCGACGCGCTGCTCACGCGCAACGGCGACGTGTACACGCGGCCGGGCATGGAGAAGATGGCGCTCGGCCACATCGAGCAGCTCGCCAAGAGCTGACGCGCGATCAGAACGAGAGCTGCGCGCGGGCGAGGAGCGCGTTCTCGGGGCGGCGATCGCCGTTGCCGGCGCCGCCGTGGAACGTGGTGCGCTCGAAGTCGACGGCGATCTTGACGGGCGCGAGCAGATACCAATTGAAGCCGACGCCCCACTCGAGCGCGGCGTTCGCCGACCTCGTCGGATCGGCGTAGCTCGGGAAGGTCGCCGGATCGAGGCGCAGCTGGCCGTAGCGCGCGGCCAGCTCGAGCGCGCCGAAGTATAAGCGGCGCGGATTGAAGGGGTGCTTCGGCTTGACGCCGTTGAAGCCGGCGCGCTCACCGGTAAGCACGACCTGCAGCTCGGTCTGCCACGCCTGATGCACGAGCGCCTTGCGCGGCTCGGCGCCGCTCAGAAAATTGGAGACGGTGGTGGCGTCGTAGACGTACTCGGCGAGGAGGCCGACGGGGCCGACATACCAATAGAGCTGCGGCGAGACGCGATAGCGATCGCCGATGGCGATGACCGTCGGCTTCACCGCGCCGGCGTCGAAGAGGTACGAGAAGAACGTGTTCTGCCCGGTGGACTTGTAGCCGCCGACGCCGGGGAGCGCGGCGCTGCCGTGCTGCTTGCCCCAGCTGGCGGCGACGCCGAAGCCGAGGTTCTCGACGGCGGCGCGACGAAGAACGCGGAACGGATGCGAGAAGACGCGCGCGATGAGATCCTTGCCGTCGTTGGTGTCGCCGTCCTGGTTGGCGCTGTTGTTGTCGAGCGCGCCATCGAAGATGCCGAGCTCCCAGACGAACGTGCCGTTGGCGAGATCGCCGTGGAGCGACGCGCCGATGTCGCGATCGGGGACGAGATCCGACGGCAGGCCGCGCTCGTTGAAGGCCATGTTGGCGTCGTTCTGCAGGCGCTCGAGGCCGAACGGCGTCTTGAACTTGCCGATGCGCAGCGCGATCCATCGGTAGGGGCGCAGATCGACGTAGGCGTCGTAGAGGATCGCCGAGCCCTGGCCGAAGTCGGGGACGATCTTGAAATCGACGACGTCGCCGACGGTGCCCTCGACGATGGGGCGGACGCGGCGCAGGAGGAATTGCGCGGGAAGCGGCGTGGCGGCGGTGTCGAAGTAGTCGCGCGCGTCGGCTTGGATGAGGGCGCGCAGGCGGATCGAGAAGAAGCGGGCGCTCACGGAGAAGCCGTCGTTGCCGAAGCCGAAGAGCGGCTCGCGGGCCTCTTGTCGTTGCAGCCGCGATTCCTGTTGCTGCAAGCGTGCTTCTTGCTGCTGCAGGCGCGCTTCCTGCGCGGCGAGGCGCTGCTCGAGCGCCGCGACGTCGGGCGCTGCCGTAGCCGGCGTTTCGCTCTGCGCATGCACCGTCGCGCCGCAAAGGCAGAGGGCCAGCACCACTTCCACTTTAACGGATGCCAAGCCTTGCCCCCCAAGACGCTTCCTCGACGGCAGTAACCGCATTCATCGATCGATATCTGTTATCACGGATGACGTCAAGCGGCAGGCGAACCGAGCGGAATCAGCCGACAGTGTCGGCGTAGGTCATGACCAGATAGAGGATCGACTCGCCGCGCGCGCGGTTGCGATAGACGTGCGCGCCGTCGGCCTCGAACATGATGGCGTCGCCGGCGTCGAGCGCGTGGCGATGTCCATCGACCTCGATCTCGACGGCGCCTTCAGCGACGACCAGGTTCTCCACGGTGCCGGCGGCGTGCGCCTCGGCGTGCTCGACGCCGCCGGCCGAGAGGCGCAGCTCGTAGAACTCGACGCGGCGCGGCTCGTTGACCGGGAAGAGCGCGCGCGAGCTGAACTTGCGATCGCTCGACGTCAAGAGGCGCGCTTGCTGCGCGCGCAGGACCAGCGGGCCCGAGCGCTGCTGCGCCGTGATCAGCGCCGAGAAGGTGACGCCGAGGCCGCTGGCGATCTTCCACAGCACGTTGATCGTCGGCGCCGATTGGCCGAGCTCGATCTGGCCGAGCATGGCGCGGCTGACGCCCGACTGCTGCGCCAGCTTCTCGAGCGAGAGCCCGCGCTGGGTGCGCAGCCGGCGCAGGTTCTCGCCCACCACCGGCGTCAAATCGCCGCCGGACTCCTTGCCGCCGCCGGCGCCCTTTCCGCGTCGTATCCTGCCCACGCCCGAGAAATATCCGCCATAACGGATGCGCGGTCAAGCGCGCCCAAGCGCGATCAATCGGCTCGACGCGCTAGCGCTGCGACTTCCGCCCGGCGGCGACGTCGGCGTTGAACTGCGCCGACTGCTTGCGCGGCACCGAGAGGGTCTTCCAGCCGGCGCCGGCGAAGTGCTTGGCCACGAAGACCAGCTGACCGACGTGATAGGCGTAGTGCGCCACCTGGCGGTTGATGGCCTGCATCACCGAGTGCGCTTCGCCGCGGATGGTGATGGTGCGTCCGAGGTCGGCGTCGATGAGCGGCTCGAGCGCGCCGAACACGACGGCCCAGCCGCGTTCCCACAGGGCGACGAGCTCGGCGCGCGTCGCCGGCGGCGCCTCGAACTCCGAGTCGCGGTCGCGATCCGGCTTCTCGCCGTCGCTGGTGAGAAAGTCGGTCCAGCGCGAGCGCATGTTGCCGGCCAGGTGCTTGACCACGATCGCCAGCGAGTTCGACTCGGCGTCCAGTGTCGCCGTCAGCTTGTCGTCGGGACATTGCGCGATCGCGCCGTCGCCGAGCTTCTTGTAATGGCGAAAGAGGGCGAGCGCGTCCGTTGTGTACGAGGTCGTGAATTCGAGGGCCATGCAGGCATCGTAATGCAGACGGCGCGCGCGTCGAGGAGCTCTTGGCGCGCCTGCCGACAACAGATACAATCGCGCGGATGAGGACTGTAACTCTCGTATGCACCGCGCTCCTGGTGCTGGCGCAGCTGACCGCCGTCGCCTCCGCCGGCGACGACCGCTCCGCCAAGGCGCGGCTCTGTTACGAGAACGGCATGGCGCACTTCCAGCTCGAGGAGTACGACCAGGCGATCGCGCAATGGGAAGAGGGTTTCCGCACCAAGCCGCTGCCCGAGTTCCTCTTCAACATCGGCCAGGCCTATCGCCAATCGAAGAAGGCGCCCGACAAGGCGCTCGCGTTCTATCAAAAGTACCTGCGCATGGCGCCCAACGCCGAGAACCGCGCCGAAGTCGAGAAGCACATCGAGTCGCTGCAGAAGATCATCGACAGCCAGCAGACCGCGGCGCA
This sequence comes from Polyangia bacterium, assembly GCA_036494045.1. Taxonomy (GTDB): domain Bacteria; phylum Myxococcota_A; class Polyangia; order Palsa-1104; family Palsa-1104; genus JAQBQH01. The sequence continues at coordinate 11,280 of DASXOU010000693.1, forward strand.
GCAGCCGTCGACGCAGCCGCTGCCGCCCACGGGCGCCGAGCACAATCCGCCGCCGCCGTCGACGACGCCGCAGCCGCTCGAGACCCCGGCGAGCGCGCCGCCGCCGTCGGTCGAGCCGGCGCGGGCCGATCTGACCGCGCGCGCGCCCGAGAGAAAGCCGATCTACAAGAAGGGCTGGTTCTGGGGCGTCGTGGTCGGCGGCGCGGTCGTGGTCGCCGGTGCCGTCGTCGTCGGCGTGCTCGTCGGATCGCCGGCGAGCGGACCGCACACCTTGCCGGCGGCGCAGTTTTGATGCGCCCCCTCGCGCTGACCCTGTTGATCGCGCTGTCGGGCTGCGGCGGCGCTTCCGATCCGTGCGCCGGCCGTGCGGGCGTGTGCGTGACCGCGGAGATCAGCGGCAACGCCACCGGCCTCGATCAGCTCGCCTTCACCGTCGAGCAAACGACGCCGATCAGCGCGCGAACGCCCAATCCGCCGGCGCCCTTCAATCTGCCGGTGCAAGCGGCGCTGCTCTTGCCTTCCGGGACCTCGGGCACGTTCATCATCGACCTCGACGGCATGTCCGCGGGAAGCGCGATCGCGCACGCGAGCCAACAGGTGACCTTGTCCGGCAGCGGACACGCGCGCGTGAGCTTCGCGCTCGATCGCGGCACGGTCGGCGACGGCGGCGAAGAGGATCTCAGCGTCGCCGGCGACGGCGGCGGCAGCGACATGGTCGGCCACGGGCCGCCCGACATGGGCTGCAGCGAAGCGACCGCCTGCTTCAGCGGCGACGGCTGCTGCCCGATGCATTGCTCGAACGCCGTCGACAGCGACTGCACCGCGGTGTGCGGCAACGGCACCGTCGAGGCCAGCGAAGCGTGCGACGACAACAACAGCGCCAACGGCGACGCCTGCGATCCGACCTGCCGATACACCAACGCCGAGTCGACCTTCGCCGGACACGCGGGCGGCTACGGCTTCGCCGACGAACCCAACGGGCCCAACGCGCGCTTCACGCAGATCATCGCCATCGCTGTCGACGGTCAGAACGGCGGCAACGGCACCAACATCTTCGTCGCCGACAGCACCACCATCCGCCACATCGACTCCGACGGCATGGGCAGCACCGTCACCATCGCGGGACAGGTGGGCACGGCCGGAACCGCGGACGGCCCGGGCGCGATGGCGCGCTTCGCCAACATCACCGCGATGACCAGCATCAACCCGGGCAGCTCGCTGGTCTACATCGGCGACAACGGCAAGCTGCGCAAGCAGGTCTACGACACCGGCACCAACGTCGTCAGCTCGCTCGCCACGCTGACCCCGCCCATCGTCGCCATGGACAACGATGCCGTCCTCATCTACATCCTCGACGGAAGCGGCATCAAGAGCTACGACCAGAACGGCCTGGTGCAGAAGACGTTGGCGACGACGGCGCAGCTCACCGCCGCCGTCGGCGCCGGCGGATGCCGCGACATGGTCCTCGACAACAGCGACTCGACCAGCGTGCAGGTCGACGTCGCGTGCGGCACCGCCATCTTCTCCGTGAAGCAGTCGCTGCCGACGACGGGCACGCCGTCGATCACGCTCATGGCCGGCAGCACGACCAATAGCGGCTGCACCGACAGCGCCACGCCGACGTCGGCCACCTTCAAGCTACCCGTTCTGTTCCACGACGAATTCAACGGCGGCCGCCTCCTCATCATCGACCGCAACTGCAACAAGATCCGCCAGCTCTTCAACGGAGCCGTCTCGACCCTCGCCGGCAGCGGCATCGCCGGATACGCCGACACCGCGACCGGCGCGAGCGACTACAGCCAGGTGCAGTTCTCCTTCCCCGGCAAGATCGCCGACGCCGAAGAGCTCTACATGGTGATCGATCAGAACGGCCAGATGGTGCGCGCGCTCGACGATGCCGGCTTCGGCCAGTTCAACGCCTTCGGATACGCCGGCTCCTATCGCTCGTCCGGCTACACCTACGGCGCGAGCGGCCCGGCCGACGCGTTCGGCACCGTCCTGGGAGGCCTGACCAGCGACGGCACATACCTCTACGGCGTCGACAGCAACAACCAGGTCTTCAAGATCGCGTTCCAGACCGGCGCGATGAGCGGCGTCGGCGTGCCCTTGAGCTACGGCAGCAACGGCATCGCGCTCGTCGGAAACCAGCTCTATGTCGCACAGGCCGACGACACCATCTACGCCGTGAAGACCGACGGCAGCGGCGCACCGGTTCTCTACGCCGGCAAGCACAACCAGTACACGCCGCCGATGGACGGCGGCCGCCTGACCAACGCGATCCTCGCGCCGTCCGCCCTCGCCACCGACGGCGTCAACCTCTTCTTCGTCGACAGCAATCGCGTGATTCGCGAGATCACGGCCGCCGGCGACGTCGTGACGCTGGCCGGCGATCCCGCCGGCACCGACGTGCTCGACGGCACCGGCGCGGCGGCGCACTTCGCGCAGCCGACCTCGCTCGCCTGCGACGGCGCCAACCTCTACACGCTCGACGGTCCGCTGGTCTCGGCCAGCGGATCGACGGTGGTGCGGCGAATCGCCATCGGCAGCGGCAAGGTCGACACCATCGCCGGCACCGTCGGCATGACCGGCGCCGTCGACGGTGTGGGCGCGCTGGCCCGCTTCGCCGGCGCGCTGGCGCTCGCCACCGACGGGCGCTCCTTGTTCATCACCGATCCGGGACAAGGCCCGAGCATGGGCGATCTCCATTCGCCCGCGCTGCGCCAGCTCGACCTCGCCACCAACCGCGTCACCACATTCGCGGGTACGCGGAGCATCTGGGCCACGATCAACGGCACGGGAACGTCGGCGGTGATCAATGGACCCTCGCTCATCACCTTCGACGCCACGACCAAGTCGCGCTATGTGTTCGACCAGGCCGACGGCGTGCTGCTGCAGATCAAGTAGCGACTACAGCGCCTGGTCGGTCGGCCGCACCAGCAGCTCGTTGACGGCGACGCGATCCGGCTGCGTCACCGCGTAGACGATCGCCGCCGCGATGTCCGCGGGCTGCAGCTGCCGCATCGCCGCCTGCCAGGCCTGGATCTGCTGCTTCGCCTTCTCGTCCGTGACCTGGTCGACGAGCTCGGTCGCGACCGCGCCCGGCTCGATGACGGTGACGCGCAGCTTGTCGGCCAGGTGCTCGCGCCGCAACGTCTCGGAGAAGCCGATCACGCCGTACTTGGTGGCGCAATAGACCGCGCCGGTGGGGAACGGCTCGCGGCCCGCGACCGACGAGATGTTGACGACGTGGCCGCCGCCGGCGCGCTTGAGGTGGGGCAGCGCCGCGTGCGTGCAATAGAGGACGCCGAGGAGGTTGACGTCGATCATCGCGCGCCAGTCGTCGGGCGAGCCCGCGGCGAACGGCGCCAGCTTCATGAGGCCCGCGTTGTTGACCAGGATGTCGAGTCGCCCGAAGCGCTCGACGGTGGCCGCCACCATGCGCTCGGCGGCGGCGCGATCGGCGACGTCCGCGTCGACGGCGATCGCCTCGCCGCCGGCGTGCCGAATGCGCTCGACCAATTCCGCCAGGCGACCGGCGCGGCGCGCGGCGACCGCCACGCGCGCGCCCCCGTCCACGAGCGCCGTCGCCGTCGCTGCGCCGATTCCCGATGAAGCGCCCGTCACGAGCGCCACGCGTCCTTCGAGTTGTTTCGCCATGCCACCAGGTTGCTTCCCGCGCGCGCAGCGTCCATCCGCGTGCGCGCGTAGCCTCAGAAGCTGCTTGACCCTGGGGAGACGCGCGGTTAGAAGATCGATCGTTCTACTTGCGGGCGTAACTCAGCTGGTAGAGTACCTGCTTCCCAAGCAGGCTGTCGTCGGTTCGAGCCCGATCGCCCGCTCTCTGTAAGTACGCGATAGAAGGCCGTCTAGATGTCCGCGCATCTAGGCGGCCTTCGTCTTTTTCAGAGTGGTTCCCACCGAAGTTCCCACTTCTACCTCGCGGAGCTTCGCCGCCGCCGCCTCCATCGCTGTCCGCTTCTCGTCGAGCCCGACCGTCGAATAGTGCTCGGTCATCTCGTCGGTCACATGGCCGGTGAGCGCCTTCCGCGTCACCTTATCAACGCCGGCCAGCCGCAGCACGTCGTTGAACAGGTAGCGCATCATGTGCGGCGTAATCCGCTTGGTGAGCTGCGCATCCTTAGCGCTTTCACGGATGGCCGTGACGAGCGACGAAGGCTGCTTCAGCTTGCCGTTGCGGCTCGGGAACAGCCACGCATCGGGGTCGACCGGATAGTCGAGATTCCCGAGGCGCCGGCAGTGGGCGAGCAGCACGTACGCGAGCTCGCTCACCATCGGCATCTCCTTCGGCACGGGCTTCTTCTTCGAGATGGGACCGACGACGCCGCGAACCTGCTTGCGGCGGAATCGAACGACCATCTCGGCCCAGTCGATGTCGCCGATCTTCAACGCCGAGACGTGGCAGAACCGCTGCCCCGTGTACTTCTTGGTCGTCAGCAGCGCGAAGCTGCCCGGCCGCTTCGTCCGCATCGCTTCGAGTAGTAGATGGCACTCGTCGATCGTGAGCTTGTCGCCGTCCTTCGCATCGCTCTCCTCGACGACTTCCTCGCCGAACGAAACGCGCAGCGTCGGATCGCGCTCCAGGTGCAGCTGCACGATCGCGTCCTGAGTCATGTTGCGGAAGACTCGGAACCAGTCCTTTAGCGACTCCTTTGAATAGCGCCGCGAGCCGTCGGTCTTCTTCTCGGCGAGCCACTCGTTGACCATCCCCTGCACTTCGAGATGGCCCACGGTGTCGAAGTAGAACTTGCCGAGATATGGATACACGTGCAGATCGAGAGCCGACGTGTAGCCCTCGAGCGTGTATCTAGAAACGACAGCGGCCTTTGACTCGATCCAGGACTTCGCGAAGTCCACTACTCTCATACGTTCGGTGTGCGACGCCCTGATCGTTTGCTGCAACAGGTCGTCGCGAAGACCGGCGGCTTCCTTCGCGCTCGCCGCTTCCACTCGTTTGTCCACCTCCTTCATGTCGCCCGTGCGCGGGTCGGGGACCTTGCCGCGCACTCGGTATTGTCCTGGTCCCACCATCTGTACTCCCGGATACTTCGTCTTCGTTCCGGTCCTGCTCTGCATTTGCGTCGCCCTTCTGCGCTTCAGGCGATGCCGCATGCCGTCGACGAGATCCTACACCACGACGACGCATGCGCGCCTCTATGAAATGGTCGAGTTCCTCGACGGTAAATAGGTGCGTGCCATTCGGTCCCATCCCGCAGGGGCGTAGCTCACCGCGCATCACCAGGTTGCGAATCCCTGACGTCGTTTTGAAGTGGAGGTATGCGGCGGCTTGGGCCGCCGTGAGGTATGGCGACGCGCTCACGACTGCCTCGGGTTCGCGTGGGCCGACCTCGAGCTCGGAACAGCGCCCGCGAGGAGCGGCTCGCGCTGTCTCGAACTCGGCCGACGTGGCTGCCGCGATAGGTTTCTCGTCGCCAGCAGCTCCCGTGCTGGTGTCCTGTCACCGTCGCGAGAGATCGACCGGGGACCCCGGATGAACCGAAGGTCAAACGCGCTGCGGTAGAGCTCGACGACTCGATCCGTAGCCGCGTTCGAGATGACTACGGGACCACGATGACGGCGCGCCCACTTGAACAACCGGAGCTGATCGTCCCAGTCAAATCCTGTCGAAGTGTATTCGTCGAAGCCGCCGTCATACGGCGGGTCGACGTAAAGGAAGTCTTCATCGTCGAGATCGACGCGCTCAAAGTCTCCAAGCGTGAATGTCCACGGGGAAAACGCTTGGGCGTAGGCAGTGAAGTCGCGAACGTAGTTGATGGTCTTGTGGCGCCCGAAAGCCACATTGAACTTCCCGGACGAGCTGAGGCGATGCAACCCATTGAAGCAAGTTCTATTCAAGAAGTAGAGGAGAGCAGCCGCCTCGCGATTCGGTGCGCTATCGAGCCTCGGGAGCAGCGCGTTGAAGCGGTCGCGGTGGCGTAGATAGAGGTCGAGCTCGCGGTCCATCGGAAACGCCGGCGGGATCACCAGCCCGCTCTGGAGAACGCGGTAGAAGTTGATCAACTCCGGCGAGAGATCGTTCAGAAGCGCTCGCTCGGGCACTAGCCCAAGAGCTACGGAGAGACCGCCGACGAAGGGTTCTACGAGACGGCGGTGCAGATGCGACTTCCAGATTCCCTCAAGATACGGGACCAACCAGCGCTTACCGCCCGGCCACTTCAGTGGAGGACGCAGTTGCGGCGACGGGTTCCGCACCGACTGCCGTAATACCCGGCTCATCGCAGACCCGTTGCAAAGGACGTTTGTATGCTCAGCTGTCCCCACAGGGAAACGTGCGTAGGAAGCTGGCCCGCCTCTCGTGCCCGCAGCTCGGAAGCGATCGCCCGCCGACAGCTCCCGGCATCGGCGCGAATCAGTCGGCGAGTAATCTGTTCCAGAGGATCGGCGACGCAGAACTTCACAGCCTCCACTTGGGTCAACGTGGCGGCGGCCATTAGGACCGACCACACGAAGTCGAGAATGGCTTCTTCCTGCCCTGGTTCTATACGAGCGCGGTAGATGGTCTCGAACACCGTCTTGGTGAGCTGCCAATACGTGAACGCACGGCCGAGTTGATGAACTTTGGCTGCCGTCTCGCCGAACAAGATCGCAGCCTCTGCGTCTGCAGACGCGCCACCGCCGATCGTTGCAGACCACTGCGCTGCACTGCGGAGAAGACCGAGCAGCCCGCCGAATAGGGCGAGTCGCTCTTCGAATCGCTGGTTCCGATCAGGTCGCGGGAGACGGAGCCGAGTTCCACTCCGCCTCCCACGACCACCGCCACCGGCATGATCTTCGGTGGCCTCTTGGGGCCGCATCGGACGGCCCCCATCTCCCGGCAGATATCTCGGATGCGTGTCTGCTGTGGTTCCACAGGCGAAGCCTGTCCCTGGTCCAGGTACTGGACCTATCCCTCCTTCCTTGGGGTTCTTCTTGTGTTCCTTCTTGTGGTTCTTCTTTGCGCCCCTTTGGGGCGGCTGCCGGGTCCTCTCGGTCTCTAAGCGGTGCTCTTCTTCGTCTTGGTCCTCTCGGTCTGGCTTCTGCGCCAGGTATTCGAGCCCCTTGTCTTCTTCTTGTCGCTCTTGCTCTCCGCCGTCTTCTAGGTGGTCTTGGCTCTCGACCTCGACCTCTTGCAGCGCTTGTTCTTGCATCGCCGTTTTGCAGAAGACTGGGCCGGCGACTGGCCTGCGGCATCCGCACGGACCGAATGCCGCCTGGTAGCGCGCTCCATGAAGCGCGAGACCGAAGAAGCCTCGGGTCCGCTGCAGATCTTCGGGGTTCTTCTTCTTGCAGCGCAGCTCGACCATCTTCGCGATGTCGATCTGGCCCCTCGCAGAGATCGAGTGACCGAGCCACTCGACCGGATAGGGACGCCGTCCTCTTCCTGCGCCTTCAACTCAAGCATGCGCTCGTCGAGGCCGCTCGCGATCTGAAGAAGGATGCTGAAGCGGCGCGCTCCGTGCTCCGTCGCCGCGGTAAGGCGACGCTAGACGCTCCTAACGAGCAATCTCGAAGAGAGCTTCGAGATGCGTTTAAGACATTGAACCTCGATGAGCGCTCCAAGCCCACGCTGGCCGATGTGAAGAAGAACTACAAGAGGCTTGCCCAAAAGTATCACCCAGACGGGGATGTCTCTCTGATTGTTGAAATTGAAGTGGCGGTCCAAGTCGCCCCGAGAGGATTCTCGGGGTTCCAAATGACAAGGAGCCGCCATGAAGAAGAGTTACAGCAACTGGGCTGAGAAGGAAGCGGGATCGCAGTTACG
>DASXOU010000694.1:0-2094 GCA_036494045.1 Polyangia bacterium
GACGAGCGCGGCCGACAAGCGCCCGCGATTGGCGCGCGCGCGATCGATGAGGAAGCGCGCCTGCCCGAGGAGGTCGCGGCGCGCGATGCCGCGCTTGCCGGTGGCGAGGAGCGCGCACGCCGCCAGCGCCGTCGGCGTCACCGCCGTGACGCGGTCGATGCCGTAGACGATGCGATGCGCCAGGCGCTGCGTCGCCTGTTTCCACTGCGCCTCCTCGGCGGGGACGACGACGTTGGCCTCTTCGTCCCAGGCGGCGAATGCGCCGAGCTCGCGCAACGCGTCGCCGAGCGGCAGCGGATCGTCGAATTGAATATTGAGCCGCCCATATTGCGCGCCCAAGACCCGTGTCGCTTTCAATAACCCTTTGACGTCCTCTTTCTTCTTTTCGCCGCCGGCCGCTTCCTTGGCGTAGCTCTTTTCCTCGATGACCTTTTCGTATCCAATCGATATCGGCACGATTTGCGCCTTGCGCGCGTGCGCGCCGTCGTCGTCGAGCGCAGCCTCGACGACCATGCCGAGCAGGCCGAGCTTCGGCGCCAGCAACTTGCCGGTGCGCGAGCGCCCGCCTTCGATAAAAAATTCCATATTGAACGACTCGCGCAATATCCTGCGGATATACGCGCGAAACACGGCGCCGTAGAGCCGATCGCCGCGAAACGTGCGCCGCAAGAAGAACGCGCCGCCGCGGCGAAAGAAGAACCCGAGCGGCCAGAAGCTCAAGTTGGCGCCGGCCGCCACCAGCGGCGGCACCAGATCGTTCTCCAGGAACACGTACGACAGGACGAGATAATCGATGTGACTCTTGTGCGACGGCACGATCACGAGCGGCCCTTTGCGCGCGGCGTCGCGCACCTTCTCGAGCCCCTCGACGTCGACGTCGATGCCGTCGAAGATCTTGCGGAACACCCACGACATGATCGGCCGCGCGAAGCCGAACATCCACGGCTTGGGATCGGCGGCGATCTCGCGCAACGCGCCGCGCGCGCGCTTCTCGATCTGCTGCGGCGTGAGCTTCTCGGCGACCTCGATCTCCTTGGCTTCGGCGACGAGCCGCCGGCTGCGCAGCACCTCCTGCCGGATCCGCCGCACCGTCTTGCGCGGCGGACCGAGGACGACGCGCACCTCCGATTCGAGGCGGCCGCCGAGCTGCCAGCGCAGCCGGCGCGCCAGGATCTCGTCGCTACCCTCCTCTTCCGCGAGGAACTTCGGCAGCTCGAGCGGCTCGCCGACCAGCACCTGCGACTCTTTGTAGTTGGCGAAGAAGGTGTACATGGCGCGCACGCGACCGGGCGCCTCGCGCTCGCCGAAGATGAGGTCGACGATGCCGCGACGCGTGCGCGCTGCGCGCACCGCCGGCGAGCCCCACACGAGCGTCAGCGGCACGAACACGATCGGCCGGCCGGCGCCGCCGCGCTCGCGCTGAATGCGGATCAATTCCTCGACGTAGGCGCCGCGAAATTGCGCCGGCTCCCAGCCGAACAGCGTGTGCGGACGCTTCAAGAACAGGAGCGCCGAATCGCCCGAGCGCACCACGTGCGACAGCTCGGCCACCGGCGACGAGCGCCGCTCGCGCCACAGCCGGAGCGCGCCGCCGAGAATCTTTCCGATCGGCTGCATGAGCAGCGTCTTGACGCCGTTGGCGAAGCGCGACAGCGGCAGCCCGTACTTCAGGAACGCGTACGAGAAGTACAGATAGTCGATGTAGCTGAGCGTCTTGCAGACGTAGACGACGGTGCCGCGCTCGGCGGCGCGGCGGATCTTCTCGGCGCCGTCGTCGGGAAACGCAATCTCGCGGAAGAAGCGCCCGAAGAACCAGCGCAAGACCGGCCCCGGGCGCTCGATCATCGCCGTCGGGTGGGCGTCGCCGGCGCGGCGACGCTGCATGAGCTGTTCGCGCGCGATCACGGCCCCTGACCTTACCACGTATGTCGGCGACGGGCGCCGGGCTAGACGATAGCGGCCCCGACGGCAGGCGGCCGGCTGGCGCTGTCCTCGTCGGGGGTGACGGCGGCGATCGGCAAGAGGAAGTAGAAGCAGGAGCCGAGGCCGAGCTCGCTGTCGACGCCGATCTTGCCGCCGTGGGCGTCGACGATG
>DASXOU010000695.1:0-5055 GCA_036494045.1 Polyangia bacterium
CCGGCTCGCCGTGCGACCACCACACCACCATCGCGCGCCCGCGCACGAGGTTGAGCGGCACAAAGCCCCAGAAGCGCGAGTCGGCGGAGTTGTCGCGGTTGTCGCCCATCACGAACAGCTTGTCGGCCGGCACCTTCACCGGTCCGTAGTTGCTCGGCGGCTGCCGCGGAAACTGCAGCGTGGTGAAGGACGCCGGCCCGATCTTGGTCGCGTAGGCCTCGGCGTCGCCCTCGAACCATTGCGAGGTCTGCTCGTTGTAATCCCAGAAGTGCGCGCTGCCCTGGTCGCGCCGCGCCGATGCCACGCCGTTGACGTAGACGACGTTGTCGCGCACCTCGATCTGGTCGCCGCCGACGGCGACCACGCGCTTGATGAGATCCTCGTCGTGCCCGACCGGATGGGTGAACACGATGATCTCGCCGCGCCGCGGCTGCCGGTAATGCGTGGCCAGCTTGATCTCGGTGAACGGGATGCGCACGCCGTAGATGAGCTTGTTGACGAAGATGTGATCGCCGATCTGCAGGGTCGGGATCATCGAGCCCGACGGGATCTGATAGGCCTCGACGACGAACGAGCGCAGGCAGAGCGCCACGAACACCACCGTCCCGATCGACTCGACGTACTGCCGCGCCGTCGACTTCTTGGCGAACGCCAATTCCTCGTCGAGCAGCACCTCGAGCGCCTCGGCCGCCGGCGCCAGCGGCTCTTCGCCGCGCAGCCCGCGCGTGAGGTGCGCGATGCGCTCGTCGAGCGCTTCGGATTGCGCCGCCGTCAGCCGATAGGCGTAGCGGCGCCGGATGCGCCGCGCCTCCTTCATTAATAGGTGGGATTCCTGGAGCAGCCGGCGGCGCGCGCGCCAGGCGCGGAAGCTGTCGAGACGGGTCATGTCGGCCCAACACACGGCGTCGCGCGACTATTCCCAGTAGCAGCGTGGGCGCTTACAGTCTCATTCATGGCCAAGTCCTCGAAACGCCCCGCGGCCAAACGCGCAGGCAAACGGCGACGCCTGCCCGAGTACGAAGCGAAGCGCGATTTTGCCATCACGCCCGAGCCGGCGCCAGGCTCGGTCACACACAAGGGCGTCGTCCCGACGTTCATGATCCACAAGCACCACGCGACCCGGCTGCACTACGATCTGCGGCTCGAGATGGACGAAGCGCTCGCCTCGTGGGCGGTGCCCAAGGGGCCGAGCTACGATCCCGAGGTCAAGCGGCTGGCGGTACAGACCGAGGATCATCCGCTCGAGTACGGCAGCTTCGAAGGGCGCATCCCCGACGGTGAATACGGCGCGGGCGACTCGCTCATCTGGGATCGCGGCGTCTACGAGACGGTGCCGCCGGGGCAGGCCTTCGAGCAGCGCAAGAAGGGGCACCTGCACCTCGTCTTCTCCGGCGAGAAGATGCAGGGCGGCTGGCACCTCGTGCGCACGCGCGGCCCGTCGGGCACCAAGTCGAATTGGATCCTGTTCAAGGCCAAGGACGAGCTCGCCGACAAGTCGCGCGACGTCGTCGCCGACGCGCCCGGCTCGGTGGTGAGCGGGCGCGCGACCACGCGCGGGCCGGAGAGCCGCGCGCACAAACGGATTCATCTGCCGCCGGAGAAGCTGCTCGAGCGCGTGTTTCCGCCGATGCTGGCCACGCTCACCGACAAGCCGCCGGAGAACGACGCCGAGTGGATCTACGAGCTCAAGTACGACGGCTACCGCGCCATCACTGCGCTGTCGAACGGGCGCGTGGCGATGTGGACGCGTAATCGGCTCGATTTGACCGCGCGCTTTCCACACATCGCCAAGGCGTGGTCGCGCGTCGTCGTCGGCGACGCGGTCATCGACGGCGAGATCGTCGCGCTCGATCAGAAGGGGCGGCCGCGCTTTCAGCTGCTGCAAGAGGGCGATCCGGAGTCGGTGCTGTTCGCGTTCGATCTCTTGTGGCTCAACGGCGAGGATCTGCGCGCGCGGACGATCGAGGCGCGGCGCGATCTCTTGATGAGCGTGATGTCGAATCTGGGGCCGCCGTTGCGCGCGGCCGAGCGCGTCGACGGGCCGGCCAAGGATGCGCTCGCGCGCGTGGCGGCCGAAGGGCTCGAGGGAATCATGGCCAAGCGGCGCGGCTCGGCCTACGTCGGCGCGCGCAGCCGCGACTGGCTCAAGCTGAAGGCGATGAATTCGCAAGAGGCCGCGATCATCGGCTTCACGCCGCAGAAGGGTAACGATCGGCTGATCGGCGCGCTCCTCGTCGGGGTGGCCAAGGACGGCGCCATCGCGTTTGCCGGCAAGGTCGGCACCGGATTTTCCACGAAGCTGCGCGCCGAGCTGCGCACGCGGCTGCAGAAGGACGCCGTCGCCAAGTCGCCCGTCGCCGGCGTGCCCCGGCTGCGCGACGCGACCTGGGTGCAACCGCGCCTCGTGGCGCAGGTGCAGTTCACCGAGATGACCGCCGACGGCAAGCTGCGCCATCCGTCGTTCCTCGGGCTGCGCGAGGACAAGGCGCCGCGCGAGACCGCGCTCGAGCGGCCCCAGCCGCAGGCCGACGCAGCGTCGGCAGCGACGGTAAAGCTGTCCAATCCCGACAAGGTGCTCTACCCCGCCGACGGCTACACCAAACGCGATCTGGCCGACTACTACGCCAAGGTGCAGACGCCGATGTTGCACGCGCTCGCCGGACGGCCGCTGGCGCTGCAGCACTGGCCCAATGGCATCGGCAAAGCGTCGTTCTTCCGCCAGGGCCTCAACGCGCACGATCGCGAGCCGTGGATGACGATCGCCTCGACGCCGGCGCGCACCAAGTCCGAGAGCGTCGACCATCTCGTCGCCGATCGCCCCGAGGCGCTACAGTGGCTGGCGCAGCGCGCGACACTGGTGGTGCACATGTGGTCGTCGCGCATGGGCTCGCTCGAGCAGCCCGACTGGGTCATCTTCGATCTCGATCCTGGCGAGAGCCAGTCGTTCGCGCAGGCGATCCCCGTCGCGCAGGCGCTGCATCGGCTGTTCGATCAGCTGTCGATGCCGTCGTTCGTCAAGACCACCGGCAAACGCGGGCTGCACGTGCTGGTGCCTTTGTTGCCCGGCCACACGCACGACGACGCCGTCGAGTTCGCGCTCAAGATCGGCGGCGCCGTCACCAGCGTGGTCAAGGAGGCGACGCTCGAGCGATCGATTCCCAAGCGCAAGGGCCGGCTCTACCTCGATTGCCTGCAGAACGGCTACGGCAAGACCATCGTGGCGCCCTACTCGCCGCGCGGCAGCGACGGCGCGCCGGTGTCGGCGCCGCTCAAGTGGAGCGAGGTCGACGACACGCTCGACCCGTCGGCGTTCACCATCGCGACGATGCCGAAGCGCCTCGCCGCCGTCGGCGACCTGTTCGCGCCCGCGCTCGGCAGCGGCGTCCGGCTACCGCGTCTCCGATAACGCGCCAATCGTGCTACAGACAGAGCGGGTATGGCGACGCACGAGGTGCGCATCCTTCACGTCACCGCCGACGAGCGCAGCCGCGCCGACGTGCGCGCCGCGTTGGCCGCGTCCGGGTTTACCGTCGAGGCGGTGGCCAGCGGCGCCGAGGCGCTGGCGGCGCGCGCTGAGCCGCCCGCGCTCTTCCTCGTCGACGACGCGCTGCCCGACGGCGACGGCGTCGCGCTCATCGGCCGGCTGCGCGCCGCCGCGACCGGCGCGCTCGCGCCCATCGTGCACCTGACGGCGCGCGCCGGATCGGCCGAACGCGTGCGTGCGCTCGACGGCGGCGCCGACGGCCAGCTCGCCCTGCCCGTCGATGCGGCCGAGCTCGTCGCCACCGTGCGCGCTCTTTTGCGCGCGCGCTTCGATCCGGCGCGCGTCATCCTGCGCAACATCGCCGACGCGGTCACCGCACAAGACGCCGACGGCCGGCTCATCTACGTCAACGACGCCGCGCTGCACCTCCTCGGCCTTCGCCCCGGCGATGATGCCGGCAGCGCCGACGCCGCGGCCATCCTGGCCGGCTTCGAGCTCCTCGACGAGAACGGCCGGCCCATCGCCGCCGCCCAGCTGCCCGGCCGCCGCGTCCTCGACGGCGACCCGGAGGCGCGCGCGCTCGTCCGCTGGCGCCGGCGCGACAGCCGCGACGAGCGCGACGAGCGCTGGACCGTGGTGCAATCGCGCCCGGTGCGCGACGACGCCGGCCGCGTCATCCTCGCCATCAACATCCTGCACGACGTCACCGAGGAGCGCCGCGCCGAGGCGCGCAGCGCGATGCTCGCCGAAGTGTCGGCGGCGCTGACGACGTCGCTCGAGTACGACGAGACGCTCGAGCGCGTGGTGCGCCTGATGGTGCCGACGCTGGGCCAATGGAGCGTCCTGCACGTCATCGAAGGCGACCACGTGCGCTGGCTCGCGCACCATGCCGACGCCGCGTATGACGCCAAGCTGCGCGCGCTGTCGGGCCAGACGGTGCCGCTGTCGGCGCGCCACGTCCTGCCCGAGCCGCTCTTCGGCGGCGGCGCCACCGTTGTCGACTACGGCGACGAAGGGCTGGCCGCGCGCGTCCCCGATCACGAAGCGCATGGGCTCATGCGCGCGCTCGGCACGCGCTCGGCCATGTGCGCGCCGCTGTTCGTGCGCGGCAACACCGTCGGCGCGCTGTCGGTGATGTCGTCCGATGCGCAGCGCTACGCGCAGGCCGACCTGCGCCTCCTCGAAGACGTCGCGCACCGCGCCGCGCTCGCCGTCGACAACGCGCGCATCTATCAACGCGAGAAGCTGGCGGCCGAGCTGCGCCGCGATCTGGTCGCCGTGGTCGCGCACGATCTGAAGAACCCGCTCAACGCCATCACCATGGCCGCGGCGCTCGTCGGCAAGGCCGCCACGGCCGGCGCCGCCGGCGAGCGCGCGCGCCGGCAGACCGGGATCATCGCGCGCTCGGCGGCGCGCATGAACCGGCTCATCCACGATCTCCTCGACGTCAGCGCCATCGACACCGGCCGCTTCGAGCTCGAGCGCCAGCCGCACGGCGTCGGCACGCTGGTCACCTACGCGCTCGAGAGCGTGACCGCGCTCGTCGCCGAGAAGCAGCTCACCCTCCTGCG
>DASXOU010000696.1:0-8104 GCA_036494045.1 Polyangia bacterium
TGTCGATCGCGGCGACTTGCGTGCGGAGGACGAGCTCGTAGACGCGGCGTTGCGCGGGTGTGAAGCGACCGTTTGCCGGCCACGTGCGCGTGATGTCGGCGGTGTAGTGATCGATCTCGCAGCCGGCGTCGACGAGGAGCAGAGCGCCGGCGGGCAGCGGCTGGTTGTTGTCGACATAGTGCAGGATGGTGGCGTTGACGCCGCCGCCGACGATGGTGCCGTAGCCGGGATGGCCGGCGTTCTTGCGAAACGTGTAGTCGATGAGCGCTTCGACCTCGTACTCCTTGACGCCGTCGCGCGCGGCGCGCATCGCGGCCACGTGCGCCGAGCGCGTGACCTCGACGGCGCGGCGCATCTTGGCGAGCGCGTCGGCGTCCTTGACGAGGCGCAGCTCGTGCAACGTCCAGCGCAGATCGCCGATGCGCCGCGGCGCGCGCATGCCGCGCCGCTCGGCCTGGCGCAGATGCGCCATCGTCGACGTGACCAGGCGATCGAGATCGCCGTCTTCGCCGGGCACGTACAAGATCTCGTCGGCGCCGTCGAGGATCTTGGGCAGCTCGGCGGCGATGCTCTCGACGGGGAATGCGGCGTCGGCGCCGAACTTGGACTTGGCGCCTTCGATGCCGGCGCGGCGGCCGGTCCAGGTCTCGCGCTCGGGATCGCGCGGGCGCACGAACAGCGTGAATTTTTCGGCGCGGCCGGGCGCGATCACGCACAGCGCCTCGGGCTCGGTGAAGCCGGTGAGGTACCAGAGATCGCTCGTTTGCCGGAAGCGATGCTCGACGTCCGAGTTGCGCACCGAGAGCTTCTTGCCGCCGACGATGGCGACGGCGCGCGGACCGATGCGCTCCATGAGCTGCTGCCGTCGTGCCGCGTAGACGTTCACGCGTCCTCCTTGCGCTTGATGTTGTACACCGCCTTGCCGGTGGCAACCGTGCGCGCGGGCGCCGACGGCTGCCAGCAACGCACGTCGACGACGCCGACGCGGTTGCCGACGCGCACCACTTGCGCCTCGGCGACGAGCGACTCGGCGGCGCCGGGCGCGAGATAGTCGACGCGCAGATCGATCGTCGAGACGCGATCTTCCATCTCGATCTGCGTCCACACGGCGAAGCCGCCGGTGGTGTCGATGAGCGTCGAGATCACGCCGCCGTGCAGGGCCGGGCGCGTCGCGTCGCCGATGTACTCGGCGCGGAACGGCAAGAGCAGCTTGGCGTAGCCTTGCCGCGCGTCCTCGACGGTGATGCCGAGGAACTTGTTGAACGGAATGACCTCTTGCAAGAGGTGCAGGAATTCTTTGGGCGGCACGGGCATCGTCAGACCGATCGTAGCATGCCGTCGGCGGCGAGCGCGTCGACGCATTCGATGGCGCTGGCGCACGCGAGCTCGGTGCCGATGCCGCGGCCGCCGGCGCCGTCGCCGCACACGTAGAGCCCGGGCAAGGGCGTGCGCACGCTCGGACGATCGCGCCCGACCTGCGACGGCGTCTGGCCGGTCGAGACCGCCGGACCGCCCGCTTTTCCGATCCACGCCGCCAGCGCCTCGGTCGACATGGTGTCGACGAAGAGCGCCTCCTCGACGGCGCCGGGCACGAGCGCCTTGATGGCGCCGAGCAGGCCATCGATGAACGCGCGATCGGAGCGCGCATCGTCGCGCGTGTCTTCGGGACGCTTGACGTCGGTGCACGGCGCCACCGCGCACGCGGTCAAGAGCTGCGCGCCGGGCGGCCCCAGCGACGCGTCGAAGTTCGTGGGGATCGGACAATAGACCGGCACCACCTTGGGCACGCGGCCGGCGTCGAGATCGTCGAAGGTCTTGCGATAGTCGTCGAGCGTGATGTTCCACGGATCGACCGTCGGATCGCGCGCCCAGCCGCCGACGATGCAGCCGGCGCGCTCGCGCTTTTTCGGCAGCGCAATCTTTGCCTGCACGGCCACGTAGCTCTTCTTGAGCGTGCGCACGCGCTCGCCATACGCGCGTGGAAAATGTTGCACACCGACGAGCCGCTCGACGACATCGCGCAGGCCCGTGGTGGCGACGACTGCGCGCGCCTCGAGCTCCTCGCCGTCCTTGAGGGTCACGCGCCAGCGCCCGGTCGTCGCGTTGCGCGCCAGGCCGACCACCGGCGCACGCGTGCGCAGCTCGCCGCCGTAGCGCTCGACCGCGTCGCAAAACGCGCGCGGGATCGCCGAGGCGCCGCCGCGCGGATAGGACAAGCGGTTGTCGCGCACCATCGCCTGGAAGCAGAGGATGGCCTCGCCCGCCGAGACTTCCCACGGCGGCAGGATGAAGTAGAGCCCGAGCAAGAAGCCGAACAGGCCATACAAGCGCGGATGATCGGTGTAGCGCTCGACGAACTCTTGCACCGTCCGCCGATCCCACTCTTCGATCTGCTCGCGCCGCATATGCGTCAGATCCCAGAACATGCGCACCACGCGCGGCAGCTCGCGCAGGGGAATGCGCAGCTGCCGCACTGCCTCGGCGCAGAACGCGGGCAGCCGCCAGCTCTCGGCGGGCACGGTCAGCTTGAGGCCCGGGCCGCGCACCTCCGCCAGATCCGAGATGCGCAGAAACGGTACACGATCGGCGGCGCCGATGCGCCGTAACGTCACACCGAGCGGCCCGCGATCGCCGCGCGTGAACATGTGCGTGCCGTAATCGACGCGGAAGCCGCGCTTGTCGTACCAGCTGCACGAGCCGCCGACGCGCGGGTTCTTCTCGACGAGCAGCGGGCGCGCGCCGGCCTTGGCGGCGAGCGCGGCGCAGGCCGAGCCGCCGATGCCGGAGCCGATGACGACGACGGCGCGCGTGCGCACGCCGCGAGCATACTACGCGCGGGAATTACGCGGCGATGACGCGGTTGTTGAGCTTGCGCAGGAGGGTCGCCAGGCGCTTGGGATGGAACGGCTTGGCCAAAAATGCGTCAAACCGTTTCCCCTCCTCGCGCGAGTCGTAGCTCGACATGCCGACGAACTTGGCTCCCGCCAGCGACGGGATCGCGCGCATGCGCTTGACGAGCTCGGGGCCCGAGCCGTCGGGCAGCTCGACGTCGAGCACCACCGCATCGAACCGCTCGGTCGCGGCCAGCGTCATCGCTTCACCGGCGGTGGCGGCGCCCACGACCTCGAAGCCGCGGGCGCGCAGCGCCAGGTCGTAGAGCTCGATGAGGCCGGGATAGTCGTCGACAATCAATACGCGCATCTTGGTTCGCGGCTACTGCAAGTGGAAGGCCAAGGGACACGGGTGTCACGGTAGGGTGCGCTCCGGATCTCGTTCGGCACGCGCTTTGAAGCTGGAGGTTGCATGCTCTATGCGCTCTGGGTCGTGGCAGGACTGCTGCTGCTGATTTGGATGTGCGGCGTCGCGGGCACCATTCCCGTCGGCAGCGGCATTCACGCGCTTCTCGTCGTGGCGATCCTGGCGATCGTCGCCAGCCTGTTCACGCGGCCGCGCACAATCTAATCCAGCGAACGATTGCGTCAGGTTCCTTCGGCGACGAGCTCGGCGGGCGGCGGCTCTTCCTGCAGCTCGACGTCGGCGTCGTAGCCGCGCGCGAACGGCTGATCTTCGGGCACGAGGTCGCGGCGCGGCCGTGGATCGGCGGCGCCGCGCACCACGATCTCTGCTTGGTACAGCTTGGGATCGAGCATCGGGCCCCGACAGACGAGCGGCTCGTAGTCGTCGGTCTCGATCTCGCCGGCGAGGTTGCCGATGAGCCGCGCCATCAGCTCGCGCGGCAGAAGATGGCGCTCCGACGGAAACACGTAGAGGAAGTGCAAGAGCTGCCACAAGAGCACCTGCCAGTGCTCGCCCATCAGCGTCTCGACACGCGCCCAGTCGATGCGCGTCGCCGTCGCGCGCAGCAGCCACGCGATGTCGGCGCCGTCGAAGCGATCGCGCGCGGCGACGAACGACTTCGACACCAGGATCTCTTCGGGCCCGACGATCTTGACCGGCATGCCGAGCACGACCGCGCGGCGCGCGTTGTCGAACCAACCTTTGTCGACGGGAAAGAGCCCGTTGTACGAGCAGAAGATGATGTCGATGCAGGCGTCGGCCTTGCGCGCCTTGGCCAGCCAGGCGACGTCGGTGATCTCGCAGACGAAGCCCGCGCGCATGAGGATGTGCAGGACGCTGTGCAGATCGTCGGGCTGGATGAACACGTCGACGTCTTTGGTGGTGCGCCAGCGGCCGAGATAGCCGTAGAGAGCGAAGCCGCCGCCGACGAGGAAGGGGGCCTTCGCCTCCACCAGGGCGCGCAGCCCCTCGGCGTAGATGGCCTGCTTCTCCTGGTCACGACGTTCGCGTTCGCGTGCTTCCACGGTCGCCTCCCGCGTGTCCCCCATCGTGGACGAGGAGTGCACGGGTCGTGCCCGGCGTGTTAACAAGTTGTTCATGTCCGCGCTGCCCGACGTGGTGACGGTCACTGCGCGCGGCGCGGCGCGGCTGCGCGGCGGCCATCCGTGGGTATATGCGGAGGATGTGGCGCGGCACGAGGCGCGTGGCGACGTGGTCCGCGTCGTCGACGGACGCGGGGCGACGCTCGGGAGCGCGTTGTGGGCGCCGGGCGCTCGCTTGCCGCTCCGCCTGTTCGCGCGCGAGGAGGTGACACTCGATGCCGCGCTCGTCGAAAAACGGGTGCGCGCGGCCGACGAGCTGCGGCGGCGCATGTTGCCGGGGGCCGACGCCTATCGCGTGGTCCACGCCGAGGCCGATGGGCTGCCCGGGCTTGTCGTCGATCGCTACGCGGACGTGTGCGTCGTGCAAACGACGGCGCGGGCGATGGACGCGCGCGAAAACGAGATCGCCGCCGTCGTGGCGCACGTGTGCGGCGCGCGGCTCGTGGTCGCGCGCGATGATTCGTCGGCGCGCGACTTCGAGGAGCTGCCGCGGCGGCGCGGTGTTTTGCGCGGCGAAGGCGCGACGCGCGTGCAGTATCACGACGCCGGCAGCGTCTTCGAGGTCGACGTGCTCGCCGACGGCAAGACCGGCGGCTTTCTCGATCAGGCGGAGAATCACGCGCGCGCGGCCGGCTACGTGCCGGGCGGCGCCGAAGCGCTCGACGCGTTCACCTACCACGGCGGCTTCGCGCTGGCGTTGGCGCGCGGCGGCGCCAAGTCGGTGCTCGCGCTCGACGAGGCGGCGCCGGCGGTGGAGCGCGCGCGCCAAAACGCGGCGCGCAATTCGCTGGCGCAAGTCGTGGTCGAGCAGGCCAACGCGTTCGATCGGCTGCGCGCGCTCGAGGGCGAAGGGCGTGTGTTCGACGTCGTGGTGATCGATCCGCCCGCGCTGGCCAAGCGCAAGAGCGCGTTCGGCGCCGCCGAGCGGGCGTACAAGGAGCTCAACCTGCGCGCGCTTCGGCTGACGCGCACCGGCGGCATCGTCGTCACCTGCAGCTGCTCGGGCAAGCTCTCGCCCGAGGCGTTCGGCGCCATCGTCGCCGAAGCGGCGCGCGACGCCGGGCGCACGGTGCAGCTGCTCGAGCGGCGCGGGGCCGGTCGCGATTATCCACCGCTTCTCGGCGTGCCCGAAACCGAGTATCTGAAGTGTTGGATCCTGCGAGTGCTGGGATGAGAACACATTGAGCGGGCGCGCGCGGTTCGAAGCATTGTGGGACACGCTGACGACGGAGCAGCAGACGCTGCTGGCGCGCGACTACGCGACACGCGCGCGCAACGACGGCGCCTTCGTCGTCATGTCCGACGCGCGGCAGGTGGCGATTCCACCGATCCTGACGCCGTCGGCGATCGAGCGCGCGCGCATGCGCGAGGTCTCGCTGCAGGCGCACCACATCACGCACGCGCTCACCAAGCTGACCGTCGATCTGATGGAGGATCCGTCGCGCGCGCCGTTGAAGCAGCGCCTCTTCGGCGCATTCACCGCGCTCGAGTCCGAGGCGCTCGGCGCCACCTGGCGCAAGTCCGAGCAGCTGGCGACGGTGCGCGTCGATTTTCTCGTCGACACCGCGGGACGGGCGCGCGCGCTCGAGGTCAACAGCACCATCCCGGCCATGCAGGGCTACTCGGACGCCATCGCCGCTGCGTTCGTGCGCGCGGTGGCCGCGGCGCGCGCGCGACCCGACGCCTTCGCCGACGCGCTCGTCGACGACAACGGGCGCAACACCGACGATCTCCTGGCGTCGCTGCTCGCGCATCACGAGCGGCTCGGCGGGCGCTCGGGCGGCGCGCAATCGATCGCCATCGTCGCGCGCTCGGGCGACGCGCAGTACGGCGAATTGCGCCACTATGTGCGCCGCTGGGAGGCGCTCGGCCATCGCGCGTTCATCGCCACGCCCGAGGTCGTGCGCATCGACGATGGGCGCGCCGTCGTCGACGGCGTGATCCCGGATCTGATCTATCGCCACGTGTTCGCGCGCCGGCTCGATCCGGCCAGCGACTTCGCGCGCATGTGTCTTTCGCCTGAGCACTTCCACGTGTTCAACCCGATCTCGAGCCACCTCGAGGTCAAGGCGATGCTCGGCCTCCTATCGGCGGCGGCCGTCGACGACGCCGACGCCGAGCGCATCGGGCTCGACGCCGACGAGCGTGCCGCGGTGGCGCAGGCAGTGCCGTGGACGCGGCTTCTGCAGCACGGCGCCACGACCGGGCCGGCGGGCGAGCGCATCGACGAGCTGGCGGCGTGGGTGCGCGCGCACGGCCGCGCGCTGGTGCTCAAGCGCAGCTGGGATTACGGCGGCAAGGGCGTGTTCCTCGGCAACGAGCTCACCGACGGCGCGGCCACCGAGGCGCGGCTGCGGGCGCTCCTCGGGCGCGCGCCGGCCGACGTGATCGGCTGGGACGCGCTCGTCGACTTCGCGCTCGCCGATCGCGACGCGTGGGTGGTGCAGGAGCTGGTGACGGCGCTGCCCGAGCGCATGCTGCGCGTCGACGAGAGCGGCGCCGAGGCGCGCGAGCTGTTCGTGGATCTGTCGGCGTTCACGAACCTCGGCGCAGCGCCGCGGCCGGCGGGCGGCGCGGTGCGCGCGTCGGAGAGCCGCATCGTGAACATCCTCGGCGGCGGCGGCTTGTCGCCGCTTGTCCGCGAGGACGTTCTAGCCCGCCTCCTCGACTAGGGCGATCGCGTCGTCGGCAGAAATGCGAGTAGCGGGCGGCGGGGGGCGTTCGCACATTGTGGGCATGAAGACGGCGGTGATTACCGGCGCCAACGTCGGGCTCGGGCTCGAGTGCGCAGAACGGATCGCCGCCGCGGGTTGGCGCGTCGTGCTCGCGTGCCGCGACGAAGCGCGCGGAAAGCAAGCGACCGCGGCAATCGCGCGCAAAACAGGAAGCGCGCATGTCGAATTCGCCGCGCTCGATCTGGCGTCGCTGGCGTCGGTGCGCGCGTTCGCCGCCGCCGTCGCGGAGCCGATCGACGCGCTCGTGCTCAACGCCGGCGTCCAGATCGTCACCGGCCGCACGCAGACCGTCGACGGGTTCGAGACCACGTTCGCCGTCAATCACCTCGGTCACTTCCTCTTGGCGAACCTCATGCTGCCGAAGATGGCGCGCGGCGGACGCATCATCTTCGTCAGCTCCGACACGCACGATCCGGCCAACCGCACCGGCATGCCCGCGCCGCGCTTCGCCGATCCACCCGAGCTCGCGCGCGGCGAGGATCTGCCCGGCGAATCGCCCGGAGCCGCCGGCCGCCGCCGCTACACCACGTCGAAGCTGTGCAACGTCTTGTGCGCCTACGAGCTCGATCGTCGCGTGCAGGCGCTCGCCGATGCGCGCGACGTCACCGTCAACGCGTTCGATCCCGGCTTCATGCCGTCGACGGGGCTGGCGCGCGACTACGGCGCGTTCTCGCGCTTCGTCGTCGCCTTTGTGCTGCCGGCGGCGACGCTGTTCATGTCGAACGGACACCGCGTGAGCACCTCGGGCGCGCGCCTGGCGAAGCTGGCGATCGATCCCGCGTACGACGGCGTCACCGGCGCCTACTTCACGCGCGGCAAGAAGGCGCGCTCGTCGGTCGACTCCTACGACCAGCCGCGCGCGCAGCTCTTGTGGAACGCGAGCGCGGCGATGACCGGTCTCGCCGGCTAACGCGCCGCCGACGACTTCTTCTTCGGCAGCTTCGGGCCGAACAGCCCGCGCGCGATGCC
>DASXOU010000697.1:0-1781 GCA_036494045.1 Polyangia bacterium
CGCGCCTCCGCCGACGACGCCGGCGGCGCTTGCGCGGCGCGTTCGGATCGCCGTTCGCTCCCGGCTCGCCCGGTCCGGTGAAGCCCGGCGCGCCGCCGCCGGGGCCGTTCGAGCGCTGCCACGGCTGTCCGCCGCCACCAGCGCTGCCACCACCGCCGCCGCTCTGCATCGGCGCGCCGCCGCCCGGGCCGCGGACGCGATCGCGCCGCTCGAACCGCGGGCCGCCGCCACCACCACCGTTGCCGCCGCCACCGCCCTGGCCCTGCCACGGCGGGCGCTCGCCCCACCGGCGCTTCTTGGTCCGCCGCCCGACGCCGGCGTCGTTCGGGTTCGCCGACGCCACCGGTGCGCTCGCGATCCGCATCGGCCCGCGCACGTACTCGATCACCGGGCCGCCGCCGCCGCCGCGCCGCTGCACCGCCGGCGAACCGTCCGCGCCCGGCGGCGCTGTCGACAGCACGGGCGTCGTGAACGCGCTCTTCGGCGGCAGCATCGCCCGCCGCTTGCGCCGCCTGCGCCGCCTGCGCCGCCGCGCCTCGGCCGCGCTCGCCGACGTCAAATCCTCGTCCGGCCGCGCCGGCCGCACCTTCGCCGGCTTGGGCTGCCGCTTGCGCGCGAGCACGGTGATCTCGCCGGGGCCTTCGATGCCCTCCTCGGCGAGCTCGGCCGCGGTCTTGTCGATCACCTCGTAGTCGTCATCGTCCTCGTCGTCGTCCTCATCGTCGTCGTCGTCATCGTCGTCATCGTCATCATCGTCGTCATCGTCGTCGTCGTCGTCGAGGTCATCGTCGTCGCCGTCGACCGCTTCGCCGTCCTCGCCATCCTCGAGATCGTCGTCGTCATCGTCGTCGTCGTCATCGTCGTCGGCGTCGTCCTCGCCGTCGGGCTGGGCCGGACGCTTCTTGGGCGCAGCCCCGGGCGCCGCCGCCGCCGCCGCAGCAGCCGCAGCCGCAGCCGCAGCCGCGGGCGCCGCGGGCGCAGCCACGGGCGCGACCGGCGGCGGTGCCGCGATCGCCGCACCGGCCGGCGATCGCCGCAGCACCGTCGGCCCCGACTTCGGCGGCGCGACCACCGCCGCCGGAGCCGCCGTCGGCCCGGAGCCGCCGTCGGTCGGCCCGTCGATGCGCACCACGCGCGCCTTGATCTCGCGCTTCGGCGCTTCCTTGCCGGCCGCCTCGTCGTCGAGCTGCCGGGTCAGCAGCGCGCCGAGCCGCGTCGCCTGCGTGCTCGCCGCCAGCGTCGCTTCGCGCGACCGCAGGCAGTTGTCGCAGCGCCCGCACTTCGGCGGATCCTTCTCGCCGAGGTACTCGAGGATCGCGACGTTCCGGCAGCCCGGCGCCTTCACGTACGCGAGCAAGCTCTCGAGCCGCTGCCGGTCCGCGATCCGCCGCGCCTCGTACTGGCGCGCGCGATCCATCAGCTCGTCCATCTCCGGCGGCGGATCCGCGATCTCGAACAGCCCGCCGTCCTTCTCGACGATGAACCGCTCGTCCTTGAGCAGCGACAGCACCGTGCGCGTGCGCTGCGATCCGACGCCGCTCGCGAGCGCGATGTTGGCGATGGTCGGCGGCGACTCCTCGGCGAGCCGACCGGTCGCCTTGCCGAAGGTCTCGAGCGCGTCGAACACCATCTTCACTTGCCGCTTCGTCGGGTACGTCCCGCTCAGGAAGTACTCCTGGATCGCGACGTCGTCCGGCGAGAACAGCAGCACGCAGCGCGCCGGCTTGCCATCGCGCCCGCCGCGGCCGGCTTCCTGTGCGTACGCCTCGAGCGAGCCCGGC
>DASXOU010000698.1:0-2849 GCA_036494045.1 Polyangia bacterium
AGACCGCGCCGTCGTCGAGCAGCGCCAGCGCCCACCCGAGGTATCGCTCGACACGAACGAGCGCCTTGGCCGACTCGCGCACGTCGTCGTCCAAGAATAGGAGCAGGTTCTTGAGGTCGGCGTGGGCCAGCGCCGGATTGGTGGTTTCGCGCTCCGGCAGGCGATCGCGGACGCGGCGGCGCGGGGTCGAACGGCGTTCGGGCAGCATGGCTCAGCTTCGGCCCGGATTACGGTTGTGTCAAAATTTTTGGGGAAACGCCGCACCCGGTGATTTTATTCCAGAAAAGCACAAACCGGATTTGACTCCCCGCAAGTCGCCGAACATAGTATTGCGTGCTCGGGCGGCAGGCAGGCGCTTTTCCCTTGACTGGGCTCGTTTGGCCCATAGGATCGCGCGTTTCCGAGCACTTTATGAGAATTTTTGCTTGGGCTTGATCCCGGAGGACAAAATCGCCGAAATCCGGGACCGGACGGACATCGTCGCGGTCATCGGCGAATACGTGTCGCTCAAGCGCACGGGCGTCAACCACAAGGGGCTGTGCCCGTTCCACAACGAAAAGTCGCCGTCGTTCAACGTCAACGCGCAGAAGCAGTTCTTCCACTGCTTCGGCTGTGGCAAGTCGGGCGACGTCATCAGCTTCGTCTCGGAGCTCGAGGGCAAGTCGTTCATCGAGACGCTGCGCGAGCTGGCCAAGAAGGGCGGCGTCGAGCTGCCCGAAGAGAAGCGCTCGCCGCGCGACGAAGAGCGGGCGCGCGCGGCCGAGTCGGAGCGCGCCAAGATGGTGCGCCTGCACGAGCTGGTCGCGAAGTTCTATCGCGAGCAGCTGACGGCGCCGGCGGGGCAAGCGGCGCGCGCGTACGTCGAGTCGCGCGGCCTCGACGAGGCGACCGCCGAGAAGTTCCTCGTCGGCTACGCGCCGGCCGGCTGGGAAGCGCTGGCGCGCCACCTCGAGGCCAAGAAGGTTCCCACAGAGCTCGCCGAGCGCGCGGGGCTGATTCGCCGCCGCGACAACGGCACGCACTTCGACACCTTCGTCAACCGCGTCGTCTACGCGCTGACGTCGCCGATGGGCGAGGTGATCGGCTTCGGCGGGCGCGTCATCGATCCCGAGGACCAACCCAAGTACAAGAACTCGCCCGAGACGATCTTGTTCAAGAAGGGCGAGAACCTCTTCGGCCTGCACCTGGCCAAGCACGCCATCCGTCGCGGCGGGCGCGCGCTCGTCGTCGAGGGCAACTTCGACGTCATGACGCTGCATCAGGTCGGCGTCGACTACGCGGTGGCGCCGCAGGGCACGGCGATGACCGCCGAGCAGGTCAAGCTGCTCTCGCGCTTCGCCAAGGAAGTGGTGCTGATGCTCGACGCCGATCCGGCCGGGCGCGCCGCGACGATGAAGGTGGTGCACCTGTTCGTCGACGCCGAGCTGCCCTGCCGCATCGCGCAGCTACGCGCGCAGGGCGGCAAGAAGCAGGATCCCGACGAGCTGGCGCGCAAGGATCTGCCCAAGCTGCAGGCGCTCATCGACAACGCGCAGGACGCGGTCGAGTTCTACTTCGAGCAGGTGGCGTCGACCTCGGCGCCGACGGTGCCGGGGCGCGTGGCGGCGATCGAGGAGGTCGCGCCGCTCTTGCGCTCGTTGCGCGATCCGCTGGCGCGCGATCTGTACGCCGACAAGCTGGCGACGCTGCTCAAGGTCGACGCCGCCCTGGTGCAGCGCGCCTTGCGTGCGGCGCCCGCGCATCAATCGCGGCCGCGCGACATCGCGCCCGCGCCGATCGCCGAGCCGGTTCGCGACGTGGCGCAAAGGCGGATTCCGCTGACGCACTACTCGCTGGTGGCGTTTCTCGCGCAGCACCCGGCCTACTGGCCGCGCGTGGACGTCTCCCTTTTGAAGGACGACGCAGTCAAAACGTTGGTTGCCTCGGCGCTCGAGAGCCGTACCTTCGACGCGCCATGGCTCCTCAACGCGTGCCCCCTCGAGATCCGCGACGCCGTCGCCAAGGCGCTCGGCTCCGAAGAGTTCGCGAACAAGGACGACGCCGACAAGGCGTTCGAGTCGATCGTCACCGCCATGCGTCTGCCGTCCGATCTGCCGTCGCTCATGTCCGAGCGCTCCCTGGCGATTGAACGGGGAGACTTCGAACTGACCCAGACGTTGAACGCACGAATTAACGCAGTAAGGAGAAGCTCTCGATGAACCGTGATCGCGACACCGAGCGTTCCAAGCAGAAGCTCATCTCGATGGGCAAGCAGAAGGGCTACGTGACCTACGACGAGGTCAACGACGCCATGCCCGACGAAATCGTGTCCTCCGATCAGATCGACGATTGGCTTTCGACGCTCGGCGACGAAGGCATCGAGGTCGTCGAGGGCGGCGCCGCCGGCGGCGGCGTCAAGGTGCCGACCACGCGCCCGGCGCCCAAAGCGCCCGAGGTCCCCGCCTACGCCGAGAGCGACGACGCCGAGGAAGCGTCGAGCGAAAGCGAAGAGAAGGAAAGCGAGAAGGAAGAGTCCGAAGAGGATTACGAGGGCTATTCCAAGACCAACGACCCGGTGCGCATGTACCTGCGCAAGATGGGCTCGGTCTCCTTGCTCACGCGCGAAGGCGAGGTCGAGATCGCCAAGCGCATCGAGGAAGGCGAGCGGCGCGTCCTGCAGGTCGTGCTCAACAGCTCGATCGCCGTCGAAGAGATCCTCGAGCTCGGCAACAAGCTCAAGCAGGCCAAGATCCGCGTCAAGGAAGTCATCCGCGACGTCGACGAGGAAGACGCCGAGTTCGACGAGGAGTGGCACACCGATCGCGTCGTCAAGCTGATCGACAAGGTGCGCCGCCTGCACGGCAAGAACG
>DASXOU010000699.1:0-5374 GCA_036494045.1 Polyangia bacterium
GCTTCCTGGCACGACGGCGCCACCCCGCGCGGCGGCGGCGCCTCGAACAAGCAGCGATAGCACGCCGATCCCGGCACCACCGACATGAGCTGCCCCGAGAAGCGCACCACGCCGCCGTGCACCAGCGGAATTCCCGCGCGCACGCAGGCGTCGTTGATCAGGAACTTGGCGTCGAACGAATCGGTGCCGTCGAGGACCACGTCCCAGCCTCGCACCACCGCGTCGGCGTTGTCGGGCTCGACGCGCGCGCGCAACGTCTCCACGTTGGCGCCGGGCACGCGCCTGAGCAGCGCGTCGCGCGCGCTCGTGACCTTGGGCCGCCCCACGTCCTCGGTGCGATGCAGGATCTGCCGGTTCAGGTTCGACAGCTCGACCACGTCGTCGTCGACGATGCCGACGGTGCCGACGCGGCCGACGAGCGCGACGAGGGCAGGGCAGCCGAGCCCGCCGGCGCCGATCACCAGCACGCGTTTGTCGTTCGTGGTCACGCGAAATACTCGTCGAGCGAGAAGTAACGCTCACCGGTGTCGGCCATGACGGTGACGACGCGCTTGCCGGCGCCGAGCTTCTTGGCCACCTGGCAAGCGGCGAACGCGTTGCACCCCGACGAGATCCCGACGAGCAGCCCCTCGTCCTTGGCCAGCTTGACCTTGGTCTCGTAGGCGTCGCGATCGCTCACCTTGAGGACCTCGTGGAAGACGGCGCGATTGAGGATCGTCGGCACGAAGCCGGCGCCGATGCCCTGGATCTTGTGCGGCCCGACGGGACCGCCCGACAAGACCGCGCTCGTCGCCGGCTCGACGGCGATGATCTGCACGCCCGGATACTTGTCGCGGAACACCTCGCCGACGCCGGTGATGGTGCCGCCGGTGCCGACGCCGGCGACGAACGCGTCGCAGCCCCCACCATTAGATAGTTCGCCGAGCTGCGCGATCAGCTCCTTGGCGGTCGTGCGGCGATGCACCTCCGGATTCGCAGGATTGTTGAACTGCTGCGGCATGAAGTGGTTCTTGTTCTTCTTGCAGAGCTCCTCGGCGCGCGTCACCGCGCCTTCCATCGTGCGTTCCGCCGGCGTCAGGATGAGCTCCGCGCCGTAGGCCTTGAGCAGCGAGCGTCGCTCGAGCGACATCGACTCCGGCATCGTCAAGACCAGCCGATAGCCCTTGACCGCGCACACGAGCGCCAGGCCGATGCCGGTGTTGCCCGACGTCGGCTCGACGATCACGCTCTGCCCCGGCGTGATGCGCCCTTTGGCTTCGGCGTCCTCGATCATCGCCAGCGCGATGCGATCCTTGACGCTGCCGCCCGGATTGAACTGCTCGCACTTGACCCACACCTCGGCCGCGTTGGGCCCGGCGAGCTCCGTCGGCAAACGGCGCAAACGCACCAGCGGCGTACCGCCGATGAGCTCGAGGATGTTGTCGACCTGTACGGACGATTGCGGCACGGGTCAGGCTCCTAGATGAAGTACATGTGCGGCTGCGCGTCGCCGCGGTGGATGCCGAGCGCCTCGCCGCGCTGGCAGAGGTCGCGAATGGTCACCGAGTCGAACACGCCCGACACCTTCGACGCCAGCTCGCGCCAGATGTCGGCCGGCACCTGCTTCGAGGTGCGCGCGCCCGCCGGCGTTTCATCCTCGGTGGTCAAGAGCTCGATCGGCCCCTGCACGGCGCGGATGACGTCGCCGAGCGTGATCGATTCGGGCGCGCGCGAGAGAAAATAGCCGCCCTTGGGTCCGCGCTTGGCGTCGACGACGTTGGCGCGGCGCAGCTCCTGGAAGATCTGCTCGAGGTAGCGCAGCGGCACCTCCTGGCGGCGCGCGATGTCGCGCGCCTGCGTCGGACGGCCCGAGTTGTGATAGGCGATGTCGAACACCGCCCGCACGCCATACCGCGTTTTCGTCGACAGCTTCATTCCCGACCCGTCCGGTCAAGAATTGGTATCTAATACTTGACTAAATTTGTCAAGAAGCAGCCGAGCGGCCGCATTCTTTGCATTTTCCGTCGGCGCCGACGAGGCCGGTGCAGGCGCCGTCGGGGCAGAGCTTGCGGTCGTCATCGTCGAACGTCTCGCCGCCCGTCGCTTCGCCGACCGTCGCTTCGCTCACGTGGCCGCCTTCGGCGATCATCGCCGCGTCGGGGCTGCCCGGCGGCGGGTTGAGCCCGGCGGGCAGGCCGCACACGTTGCACTTGCCGTCGATGACGACGCCGAGGCAGTTGCCATCGGCGCACAGCTCACGGCTTTCGTCGAAATCCTCTTCTGCCTTGGGTTCAACCATTACTTTAGGTTCTTGAAGAGATCGTTCAGCTTCGCCTTGGCGCTCTCCACGCCGGTGTCCGCCGTCGGCGCGTCGCCCGCCTTGAAGTCGAAGTGCGCGCAGAAGTTCGACTCCTCGCGGTCGCGAATGAACGCCGCCTCGGGCTCGCGGCACTGGTTGTGGATCGCCGGATCCCACTGCTTGCAGTTCTTGCAGACGTGGAGGTCGGCCGCGCAGTGCGGGCAGGAGTCGCGCCGCCCGACCTTGATGCCGACCTTCACGTCGAAGATCTGCTCGTTTCCGCACGACCAACAGAAGTATTTGGCGTCGGGCATGGCGCGCACCTTAGCAGAATTGACAGCGTCGGCAAGGCGCGCTATCTCCTGCCGACCATGTCGAGCGTAGATGCAACCGAGCTTCGCCCCGGCCTCAAGCTGCTGATGGACGGGCAGCCCTACACCGTCATCGAGCGTCAGTTCGTCAAGCCCGGCAAGGGCGCGGCGTTCACCCGCACCAGGATGAAGAATCTCCTCACCGGCCGCAACGTCGAGATCAACTTCCGCTCCGGCGAAAAGATCGAGCTCGCCGACATCGAAGAGAAGGGGATGTCCTTCCTCTACAAAGAGGGCGAGGACTTCGTCTTCATGGATCAGCAGTCCTACGAGCAGATCAACATCGTCAAGGATCTCATCGGCGACGACTGGAAGTGGCTCAAGGACAACATGGTGGTGTTCGTGCTGTTCTGGAACGGCCGCGCCATCGGCGTGACGCTGCCGAACTTCGTCGAGCTCCGCGTCATCACGTCGGAGCCGGGCATCAAGGGCGACACCTCGGGCGGCGCGCAGAAGCCGGCCACGCTCGAGACCGGCGCCACCATCAACGTTCCCTTGTTCATCAACGAGCAGGATCTGTTGCGCATCGACACGCGCAGCGGCGAATACTGCGAGCGCGTCAAGGGCTGAGCCCGCGACGACCATGACCGAGCGCGAGCGCATCGCGACGAAGAAGCTGCGCGAACGCTCGATCCTCAATCGCACCATCCGCGCGTTCTTCGACGCGCGCGAGTTCACCGAGATCGAAGCGCCGATCCTGGTGCCGTCGCCCGGCCTCGAGCTGCACCTCGACGCCTTCGCCACCGACGGTGACGCGCGCTATCTCATCACCTCGCCCGAGTACCAGATGAAGCGCCTGTTGGCCGGCGGGATGGCGCGCATCTACTCGCTCGGCAAGGTCTTCCGTCGCAAGGAAGCGGGCGCGCGCCACAACCCCGAGTTCACGATGCTGGAGTGGTATCGCGCCGACGCTGCGTGGACCGCGATCGCCGACGACACCGAGGCGCTGGTGTGGCAGTGCGCGCGCACGCTCGATGCGCCGCACGTCGGCCGCTGCGCGCTCGAGCCGCCGTGGCCGCGGCTCACCGTCGGCGAAGCGTGCGAGCGCTGGGGCCGGGTGCGCGTCTACGGCGACGAGGACGTGGCGACCTTGCGCGCGCGCATCGCCGCCGCCGGCTGGCGGCTCCCCGCCGACGGCGATTGGAACGATCTCTTCTTCGGCTTCTTCCTCGACGCCGTCGAGCCGCACCTCGGGCAGGACGAGCCGACGCTGATCTACGACTGGCCGCTGCCGTTGTGCGCGCTGGCGCGACAGAAGCCGGAAGACCCGCGCGTCGTCGAGCGCTTCGAGGTCTATGCCGCCGGGCTCGAGCTGTGCAACGCGTTCGGCGAGCTCACCGACGCCGCCGAGCAGCGCCGCCGGCTCGAGGCCGATCTCGCCGAGCGGCGACGGCGAGCGCTGCCCGAATATCCGATCGACGAGAAGTTCCTGGCCGCGCTCGCCGAGATGCCCGCGGCCGCCGGTATCGCGCTCGGCGTCGATCGCCTGGCCATGCTGCTCGTCGGCGCCGGCAACATCCGCGAAGTCCTGCCGTTTGCCGACGACGAGCTCTAGAGCTGGTTTCAAAGCCTGCTGCGCCACCCAATCGCTTCGTTGGCGCTGCGCTCCGCTGCTCACGTACGGAGGCGTACGCTGCGCTGCGGTGCTCGCGCCGCCTCGCGCTTGCGCGGCTCGCGACGGTTTTGAAACCAGTTCTAGTCGCTGTTCCAGAGATTCCAGGCCAGGGTCGGGTCGTAGGTCGCCGGCGCCCAGGTGTAGCGGCCGATGGTGCCGAGCACTTCGAGGAAGTCCTCGAGCGGATTCTTCTGCCACGAGCTCAGCACCGCGTTCGACAGAAAGCCGCGCGTCGCCGTCGCCACGTCGGCGCTGCGCCCGTCGAGCCCGTCGATCTTCTGCGGCCAGTTGTCCCAGATGATCGGCGGCGCGCCGAGCGCCGCGGTCACCGGCGCCAGATCGGCAGCGCTGATGGTCGTAGAGTAGGTCGCCTGCCCCGTCCACATCACCGGCACCGTCGGATGCAGGGCGGCGCTCAACGCTTGCGAGTAGCTCTGCCAGTCGCTGTCGGCCGACGAGTAGTGCGTGCCGATGGTGTAGAGCTGCGCGCTCGGCTCGACCGCGCGCAGGTAATCGTCGACGCGGTTGAGCAGAAACGCCTGCGCCTCGGCGAGCGAGCCGAAGGTCGCGAGGTCGGTGTCGTCGAGGAGGTCCGGCACTTCGTCGTCGAAGAAGATGCCGAACTGCGTGACGCCCCAGCCGCGCACCTGATCGAGCTTGGCGGTGAGCGTGGCGAAGTCGTCGTCGCTCGAGTAGCGGATCGGCTGCGTCGACGGATAGAACCGTCCCTGCCCGGGCCGGATACCGTAGACGAAGTCGATGCCTTCGCCGGCGGCGACGGCGACGGCGTGCTCGAGCGGCTGCGCGCTGGCGTCGTCGTAGAGGGCGAACCAGTTGGCGGCGGCGAAGTCGTCGTTCTGCGGCGCGTAGACGAACGTGTTCTGCCGGAGCTCGCCCATGACCTGCAAGAGCGTCGCGCGATCGGCGTCGGCGTAGGGCGGGCCGTAGAAACCCTCGATGACGCCGCGCAGCTTGAATGCGGGCGCGTCGGCGATGGTGAGCGGCAATAGCGTGCGCTTGCGGCCGGCGGCCAGCACGGCGAAATCGGCGATGGCGCGCGCGGCATAGACGGCGGCGCGCGGCGAGGTGGCCTCGACGCTGGTGGTGGCC
>DASXOU010000700.1:0-3029 GCA_036494045.1 Polyangia bacterium
GAGCGCGTCGGCGAGCTCGGCGGGCACGCGCTCCTGCAGCTCGGCGAAGCGGCCGCGCGCCGCCAGCGTGGTGATGTGGATGCGCGAGATCGACGTGCGCTCCCAGTTGGTGCCGGCGAGATCACGAAAGCGCGACTCGGCCAGCGCGATCGCCGACGGCGCGTCGGTGAAGCGGCCCTCGAGCACGGCGGCGGCGGCGCGCGCGGCGGCGGCCCAGGCGAGCGCGTAGGCATCGCCGGTGCGCTCGGCCATCTCGTCGGCGGCGGCGCACAGACGTGCGGTCCGCTTCTGCGAGCGCACGCCGCCGTTGGCCGAGAAGCAGGCCTCGAAGCCGAGCGCGCGGCCGATGCGCAGGGGCTCGCCGGCGCGCAGTGACAAGAGCAGGTTGAGCGCCTGAAATCCCGAGCCACGGATGTTGTCGACGATGCCGAGCCCGATGGCCGCCGACCAGCAGAGATCGATGCGGAGGAGCTCGCGCGGCGACAGATCGGCGGCCTTGCGCTCGCGAAACACGATGCCGCGCAAGCGCACGCGCGCGCGCGCCGCCAGAAGCGAGATCAGCGCCCGCCGCGGCGAGGCCGGCAGCTGCAGCCCGACGGCGGCGAAGACTTCGCGCAAGAGCGCGAGCCCCTCGTCGATGCGGCCGGTGCGCAGCAGCTGATCGGCGGCCAGCCGCTTGAGCTCGGTCGCCTCGTCGGGACGCGCGAGCGCGGCGGCGGCGACGAAGGCGTCGGCGGCCTCGGCGCCGCGGCCCGCTTGCGCCAGCGCGTCGCCGAGGCTGGCGTGGAGCTCGCTCGTGCCCGGCGTCAGCTCGAGCGCGAGCCGATAGAGGCGCGCCGCGCGATCGAACGCGAGCGCATGGCGCGCCTGCGTCGCCGCGTCGAGGAAGTGGCGCCGCGCGCGCCCGGGCTGGCCCGCTTCGCGAAAGTGGGTGGCGATGCGCTCGGCGTCGGCGCCGTCGGCGCGCTCGAGCGCCAGCGCCAGCTGCTCGTGCGCGCCGCGCCGCCGCTCGCCGTCGAGCCCAACGGCCACGGTTTCGCGCACGCGATCGTGATAGGGCTCGATGACGTCGGCCGGCCGCGCGCCGCCGGTGCGGCACAGCCGGGCCGCGCGCAGCTCGACGGCGGCGGCGGCGAACGCGTCGGCGTCCATCGCGGCGGCGGCGGCGGCGACCTCTTGCGCCAGCGGCCCGCCGGCGAGCGCCACCAACTCGACGAGCGCGCGCGCCGGCGCCGTCAGCTCGCCGAGCCGCGCGCGCAACGCATCTTCGAGCCGCAGCGCGCCGTCGCCGCGACGCGCGAGCCCGTGACGCACCAGCACATCGATGAACAGCGGATGTCCGCCGGCGGCGTCGGCGATGGCGCGCGGATCGACCGGCAGCGGCGCGTCGGCGGCGAGGCGCGTCGCCAGCGTGACCGCGTCGTCGCCGGCGAGCGGCCCGAGCGGCAAGCGGCGCACTTCGCCGAGGCGCGCCACCAGCGCGCGCACCGCCGGATCGGCGGCGTCACCCGACGCGCGCACCGTCGCCAGGAGCATCAGGCGCGGCGCATCGGGCCCGCGCAGAAGCTCGCCGAGGAGCTGCAAGCTGTCGGCGTCGGTCCACTGCAGATCGTCGATGGTGACGATCACCGGCCGCGTCGCCGCCAGTCGGCTCAGGAGGCGCCTGAGCGCCGCGAACGCGCGCCGCCGCCGCCCCTGCGGATCTGATCGCCGCTCCGGCAAGAT
The DNA here is from genome assembly GCA_036494045.1 of Polyangia bacterium. Lineage (GTDB taxonomy): Bacteria > Myxococcota_A > Polyangia > Palsa-1104 > Palsa-1104 > JAQBQH01. The sequence goes on from DASXOU010000700.1 coordinate 1,726, forward strand.
GGTCTGCTTCGATCCGATCGACGCCAGCGCCGGAAACAGCTCGGCCGCCAGATCTGCGTCGGCGGCGCCGTCGAGCGCCAGTCCATCGGCGTGGAGCTCGGCCACGGTCACAGCCAACAGATCGATCACCTCGTCGAGCGCCTTGTACGGCACCGACTCGTGCTCGTAACAGCGCCCGCGCAGCGCCAGCGCCCGCGCCGCCGGCACGCGCCGCACGAGCTCGGCGATGAGCGCGCTCTTGCCCACACCCGATTCGCCCTCGACGAACACCGCCACCGGCGCCCCGCCGCTCTCGACCTCGGCGAACATCGCCTCGAGCGCGCGCAGCTCTTCGGCGCGCCCGACGAACGGCGCCTCGGCGACGCCGATGGTGTACGGCTGCGACGCGCCCAACCACTCGACCACCTGCCGCGCCGTCGGCCGCGCCGCCGCGTCGTGATCGAGCAGCGCCGTGCACAACGAGTCGAGATCGCGCGGCACCTCGGGCACGAGCTCGCGCGGCGTCCACAGCTTGACGCCGAGCTGCACGCGCCGGATCGCAGCGCGCACGTTCGGATCGGGCAGCCGGCCCGTGAGCATGCGATAGACGAGCACGCCGACCGAGTAGCAATCGGACGCCGGCCCGACGCTGCGCGCTACCAATTGCTCGGGCGCCATGAACGCCTCGGTGCCGACGACCGGCCCATCCGCCGGCGGCGGCGTCGCCACGTCGGCCGCGACGCCGAAGTCGAGCAGCACCACGCGCCCGCCGCCGTCGACGAGGATGTTCGACGGCTTGATGTCGCGATGCACCTTGCCGGCGTCGTGCAGATAGGCGAGCGCTTGGGCGATCTGCGCCAGCGCCGCGCGCAGCCGCGCCTCGTCATAGGCCGGCGGCGACGGCGGCGGCAGCGGCGGCGATGCCGGCAGCGACGGCAGCAGCAGCGGCGCCGCGTCGCGCTCGAGCGGCCGCGTCGAGCGATCGGCCGAGGTCGACGGCTCGCCGCACACCCAGCGCAAGACGTCGACGCCGTCGACCAGCTCCATCGTGAAGAACCAGCGCCCTTCGTCCTCGAAGAGCTCGCCGAGCCGCACCAGGTTGCGATGATGCAGCCCGCCGAGCGCGCGAAACTCCTGCTTGAGCCGCACGATGTCGTCGTGCGCCAGCTTCTGCAGCGTCTTGGCCGCGACGCGCGTGCCCCGCTCGCTGTCGGCGAGCTCGTACACGATCCCCATGCCGCCGGCGCCGATGCGGCGCACGACCTCGAAGCGGCGCGTCGGCCGGAACGGCTGCTCCTTCGCGCGCGCGCGCGGTGGGGACGGCA
>DASXOU010000701.1:0-8747 GCA_036494045.1 Polyangia bacterium
CTGGTCATCGATGAACAAAAAAAAGGTCAGGCCCTGGGAGGCTCGACCTTCACCGACGGTGCGATCGTCTCCGCCGTCTTGCTCGTCGCCGTCTCGCGCGTCGCCGTCGCTGCGCGGATGCCGTTCATCAACAGATCGAAACCGGCGACGAGGCGCTTGCGCAGCCGCTCGGCCTTGTTGGCGCCGCGGTTGTGGAACACCTGGGTCGCGATCGCCATGTCCTCGAGCAGCGTGGCCAGCTCGTCGACGTCGAGATCGGCGCGGAACAGCCCCTGGCGCATCCCGAGGCGGATGATCTCGGCGCAATTGTTCCGCCCGAGCGCGCGCAGCTCGTCGAGGCGGTCGGCCCACTCGGGCAGAAGGATCTGATGATTGCCGAAGATGAGGTCGCGCACGAGCGGCCGCTCGTCGAGATACTGCATGCCGGCCAGCGTCGTCTCGGCGAGCAGCACGTCGGCGGCCTTGCGCGGATCGATGAGCTTGGCGATCTCCGCCGTGTAGGCGCGCAGCTCGCGGTGGACCGCCTGGTAGAACAGATCCTCTTTGGTGTCGGCCGCGAGGTAGACGGTGCCCTTGGCGACGCCGGCGTCCTTGGCGATCTGATCGACCGAGGTCTTCTTGAACCCGAAACGGGCGAAGAGCCGCGTCGCCGCGCTCAAAATGCACTCTTTTTTGTCCCGTTCCACGTTGGTTCGCCTTGCTGACCAGAATCTAAATCCGGTCAGTGACGAAGTCAACCGCTTTTTTTCGTTGGCACGCATCGCGCAAAACTCGACCTCGGAGGTTCTTTTGGCCGGACAAGGGAAAAACGAGGGCGCGCCAGGGCTTGTCACGGGCCGAATCGAGGAGCTGCGGCGCCTCGAAGCGGCCGAACGCGCGCTGGCCCAGGCGTTCGTCGAGTTCACGCGTGCCACGCGGCACGACGGGCAGCTCCTCCATCTCGCCGAGCAGCACCGGCGCACCTCGGAGCTCCTGGCCGAGCGGCTGACCCAGCTCGGCGGCGAGGCCTACGCCGATCCGGACGATCAATGGATCGTGGGGCCGACCGATCGCCTCGACACGATCGTGTTCGCCGAAGAGAGCGCGCGCCGCACCTACCACGATCATCTGCTCGATCTCGACCCGGACACCATGCGCCTCGTGCGTGAGCGTGTCTTGCCCGTGCACGAAGAGACGCTCGCGCTCCTCGAGCCGCAGGCGTGGTGATGGCGGGGCGCGACCCATTCGCGGCGGCGGCGGCCGAGGAGGAGCTGGTGGCGGCGGCGTGCGCGGCGGCGGCGCGCTGGGTGCCGGGCGCCGAGGCCGAGCTGCACGCGCTCGCCGCGGCGCATCTGGCGACGGCGACGGCGCTGACGCGCACGGCGACGGCGCGGCCGCGACGCTGGCGCGCCTTCTACGCCGGGCTGCAGGCGATGCTGGCGGCGGCGGTCGGCACCGAGCTCGGCGCGCTCACCTGGCTGCGCAAGCAGGAGCAGCGCTTGCTCGACGTCTATGTCGCGCTCGAGGGCTCGTCGACGCTGACGGCGATGGAGCGGCAGCGGCTGCGCTTCGAGCTCGTGCCCACGGCGTTCGAGCGCTTCGGGCGCGTCGATCGCTGGATCATGCGGCGCGAGGAGCAAGGCGCATACGCCTAGGGCCGGCTGCGGCCGCATCTCCGGGGCATCTCGCGGCGTACGTCCTCGCTTCCTCGGTCACGGGCCGGAGCCCGCTCCCTCGGGCGCTGCGGGCGTGCGCCGCGATCTGCCTCCGGAGATGCGTCCTCGCCCCCTGTCGCCGGCAAAGACGCCAGAGGCAGAGGCGGAAGGCGGATTACGCTGCGCGAGGAGTGGGGCGCGTACGCTTGGGGTCGATCGCGTTGTCGCCGTCGGCGGTGGCGGGCTCGACGCGAGCGCCGTCGGAGCGGGCGAAGCCGAGGGCGACGGCGAGCCCGTCGAGCTCGGGCGTGCGCGCGGGCACGGCGGCGAAGAGCGTCCAGAGCTGCTCCTGCGCGCGCGGCGAGACGGTCTCGAGCCCGAGCTTGTGTCCGAGCGCGAGAAAGTCGCGCGCCTCGCGGATGCGCTCGGGCGTCGGACGCGCGCGGATCGACGCCACCAGATCGCACAGCGTCTCGGCAAACGTGCGCTGCGCCTCGGCGCGATGCAGCGTCAAGCCGCGCTCGCGCGCATCTTCGGCCATCTTCATGGCGCGGCGATAGCGTGACGGATCGCGCGAGCGGCGCTGGCGCGCGATCTCGGCCTCGAAGCGCGCGCCCAGGACCGACTCGGCGGCGCGGCGCAGCGGCTCGGGGATGGGCAGGCCCGCTTCGCCGAGAAGGTGCATGGTGTGGCGATGGTTGTCGTAGAGGCGCGCGTACTCTTCGCTCACGCCCTTCAACAGATCGCCGTAGACCTCGCCGAGGACGCGGTGGCGCTCCTCCATCAATAGGTCGCGCATCGTGTACTCGGCGGGGCCGAAGCCGCGCTCGATGGCGCGAACCAGGCGCGCGATCGATTGGCCGGGCCATTGCCGCCAGACGGCGTCGAACGCGTCCTTGCCGGCGGCGGCGGCGGGCGCGACGGCGCAGCAGACATCGGCGGCGCCGACGTGCAGGACCGCGTAGGCGAGCTCGTTCGACTCGCCCGTCGGCAGCCAGGCCAGGTGGATGCGGCCGGTGACGAGGCCGAAGCGCGCATCGCCGGCGCGGCGCTCGCCGAAGCGCTTGACGCGATAGTCGCCGTAGACGAGCTCGCGCGGGCGCGGCACGAAGAGCGAGAGGATCGCCTCCTGCGCGGCGAGCCGCTCGTGGGCGACGCGGCTGGGCGCGACCAGGCGGCGATAGACGTCGGCGCCGTCGGCGTAGTCGCGCAGGTTCGAGCGCGCCTCGGCGAGAAGCGCCAGGAACATCGGCTCCAGATCTTCGCCGGCGAGGAGCTGATGCAGCTCGAGCGCGCGGTTGGCGTAGCGCAGGATCTGCGTCGACTCGAGGCCCGACAGCTCGTCGAAGAACCAGCCGCAGCTGGTGTACATGAGCTGGCAATAGCGGCCGAGCTCGAGGAGGCGCAGCGTGCGCAGGCGCGCGTCGGGATCGAGCGCGCGTGCCCGCTCGGCGTCGAGGAAGCGCTCTTGCGCGGCGCCTTCGCCGAGCGTGCCGGGCACGGTGACGTAGCGATCGCGCGCGCCCCACGCATCGCGGAGGAGCGGCGCCGACTCGCGCTCGTACAGCGCCGCGGCGCGATCGCGCACCAGGTCGAGCGCGCGGCGCAACGGCGCGCGCCACGCCTGCGAGAAGCCGGGCGTGCCGACCGAGCAGCCGCAGTCGCGCGCCCAGCGGCCGACGCCGTGCGCGCAGCTCCACGCGGTGCCTTCGCCGTCGGGCCCGCTCTTGAGACGCGCCTCGGCGACGGGCGGATGCGCCGCCAGATAGGCCGCGTAATTGGTGACGGTGAAGCCGCGCCGCGGCGCCTCGACCGCGAGCGCGTAGGCGAGTGTGCGCTCGCCCCAGCGCGTGTGATGGCCGTAGGATTCGCCGTCGGTGGCGACGTGGACCAGCTGATCGCGCGCGCGATCGGCGACCAGCGCCGACGAGAAGCGATCGACCAGCGACGCGGCCGAGAAGAGCAGGCCGGCAAAGCCGATGTCGCTCGAGATCGGCCCGTCGTAGAAGAAGAGGTCGAGCGCGCGGCCGCTCGGCGCGTGCAGGCGATAGGGCTGCGTCGGATCGATCGACGCCGACGAGACGTCGAACCAATCGCCGCCGTCGCGCGCGGCCTCGGCTTGATGCGGCGAGAGGATCGCGAACTTCAAGCCCTCGTCGAGGAGCGCCTCGACGGTGGGCATCGACACGGCGGTCTCGGGCAGCCACATCGCCTCGGCGCGGCGGCCGAAGCGGCGCTCGAAATCGGCGAGGCCCCAGCGGATCTGCGTGCGCCGATCGCGCTCGTTGCACAAGGGCAGGATGGCGTGGTTGTACGCCTGCGCGATGGCGTTGCCGAAGCCGCGCGCGGCCAGCGAGCGCGCGTCGGCGTCGAGGATGCGGCGATAGGTGTCGGGCGCGTGATCCTCGAGCCAGGAGAGCAGCGTCGGCCCGAAGTTGAACGACATGATCTCGTAGTTGTTGACGATGGAGACGATGCGGCCGTCGTCGTCGAGGACGCGGGCGAACGCGTTCGGCGTGTAGCACTCGGCGGCGATGCGCTCGTTCCAGTCGTGGAACGGGCGCGCCGACTCCTGGCGCTCGACGATGCCGAGCCACGGGTTGTCGCGCGGCGGCTGATAGAAATGGCCGTGCACGACGAGAAACGCGCGCGACATTGCCCACGTAATAGGCGCGAAAATCGTGCTATCAAGAGCGGCGCATGAAAGTGGAATTGGTAAAGGAATATCGCTTCGAAGCGGCGCACAAATTGCCGAACGTGCCGCCCGGTCACAAGTGCCAGCGACTGCACGGGCACAGCTTCAAGTTCGAGATCCACGTCGTCGGGCCGGTCGATCCCAAGAGCGGCTGGCTGATCGATTACGGCGTGCTCGACGACGTCGTGAATCCGCTGGTGGCGCGGCTCGATCATTACTACATGAACGACATCGAAGGGCTCGAGAACCCGACGTCGGAAGTGACGGCGAAGTGGCTCTTCGATCGCATCAAAGCCAGGCTGCCCGAGCTCGTCGCCATCACGTTCCACGAGACCTGCGACGCTCGATGCATCTACCGCGGCGAATAACTGAGCTCGCGAATCATCCGCGCGCGCCGTACGTCTTCGCGGCGCTGATGCAGCTTTTGTTCGTCGGCTACGTCAAGGACGACGCGTATATCGAATATCGCTACGCGACCAACGCCGCGCACGGGCACGGCCTCGTCTACAACGTCGGCGACGCGCCCGTCGAAGGGTTCACGAGCTTTCTGTGGACCGCGCTGCTCGTCCTGCCGGCCTGGTTGCACGTGCCGCTGCTCGCGTTCGGAAAGCTCGCCGGCGCGGCGTCGCTGTTCGGCTGCATCGCGGTGGTGACCGCGCTGGTGCGCGCGCGCGGCGGCGGCGAGAGCGCGCAGCAGCTCGCGCGTTGGCTGACGGCGACCAACGCCTCGCTCCTCGTGTGGGCGCAGTCGGGGATGGAGCCGGTGCAGACCGCGCTCGCCGTCGTCGCCTGCGCGTACTACTTGCAACAGCGACGGCATTGGCCGGCGATGCTGCTGGCGGCGGCCGCGGCGGCGACGCGGCCCGAGTGTCACGTCGTCCTGTTCCTCGCCGCCGCCGTCGTCGTGTGGCGGCGCGCGCCACTGCCTGCGATCGTCGCCGTCGCGCTGGTCGGCGCGGTGCACGCGTGGCGCTGGCACTATTTCGGCGGCCTCGTGCCCAACACCGCGCTCGTCAAAGGCGGGCGGCTCGTCTTGCACGCGGGGCTGCATCTTCTCGGGGAGCTCATGATCACCTGTCTGGCCGGCGTGTGCATCGTGCTCACGTTCGTCGAGGCGGCCAAGAAGCGCGACGGCGTGGCGCTGATGTCGGCCGGCGCGGTCGCGGTGTTCCTCGCATATCTGGTGCGCGTCGGGCGCGACGAGATGTTCCTCGTGCGCCTGTTCCTGCCGGTGTGGCCGCTGACGCTGGCGCTGGCGGCGCCGTGGCTCGCCCGCCCTTGGCGGCCGCGCGCGCTCGACGTCGGGCGCGTGCTGCTCGCCGCCGGCGTGATCGTGAGCGGGCTGGTGTTCATCGGCACGCGCGTGCACACCATCGGCTATTGGGTGCTCGGCGAGCGCTCGCACGTGCCGCTCGCCCGGATGATGCGCGCGCACGCCAAGCCCGGCGACATGGTCGTGTTCCAGGATCTCGGACAGACGCCGTGGGCGGCGATGGATCTGCGCTTCGTCGATCCGCTCGGTCTCGTCGACTCGACGATCGGCCACATCCGCTGGCGCGAGCGCGCCTCGCCGTTTCTGCGCATGCCGTCGCCGCTCGGACAGGCCGAGATCCGCGATCACCTGCTGGCGATCCATCCGCAGCTCGTCGCGTTCGTCGCCTACGTCGACGACGAATACGCCGCCGACGTCGAGCGGCAGCTGGCGAGCGCGAAGGACGCGCGCGAGAAGGAGGCGGTGTTCGCGTCGTTCCTCTCGCGCAACCCCTACTACTGCGGGCTCTACGACGACGCGCGCTTCTCCGCGCAGTTCCGCTTCGTCGACATCATCAAGCGCAAGGACACCTACTGGTTCGTTCTCTTCGAGCGTGCTTAGATCCCACGTGGAGGTCCTCATGCTCAACGAAGGCGACCTGGCGCCCGACTTCACCTGCCGCGCACACGACGGCTCGCTGGTGAAGCTGTCGGAGCTGCGCGGCAAGCGCGTGCTCCTGTGGTTCTATCCGATGGCCGACACCCCTGGTTGAACGATCGAAGGCCAAGGGTTCCGTGATCGAGCCCAACAGTTCGGCAAGCACAACGTCAGCATCTACGGCATCAGCTTCGACTCGCTCGAGGCGAACAAGAAGTTCGCCGAGAAGTACAACTTCAACTTTCCGCTCCTGTCCGACGTCGACAAGCAGATCGGCATCGCCTACGGCGCGGCGGAGAACGTCAGCGCCAACGCGCCGATGCGCATCTCGTACCTCATCGGCGCCGACGGGCGCATCGAGCGCGCCTACGGCAAGGTCAAGGCCTCCGAGCATCCCGAAAAAGCGCTCGACGAGCTCGAAGACGCGCCCATAAGGTAGCCGGGAAGGAAGCGCGCGCCCCGTCGGTATCATCTCGTGATGATATCGGTCGACGACGTTTCGCTCTCGTACGACGGCGTTCGCGACGCGGTCGGCGCGCTCTCGTTCGCCGTCGCGCCGGGCAGCATCTTCGCGCTCGTGGGGCCGAACGGCGCCGGCAAGACCTCGACGCTGCGCATGCTCGCGACCTTGCAGCGGCCGTCGGGCGGCGCCATCCGCATCGACGGCATCGACGCCGCGCGCGATGCCGAGGGCGTGCGCCGGCGCGTCGGCTACCTGCCCGACAACTTCGCGCTCTACGACGCGATGACGCCGGTCGATTACCTCGACTTCTTCGGCCGCTGCTACGAGGTCGACGACACCACGCGCAAAAAGCGCATCGACGCGCTGCTCGAGGAGTTCGACCTTTCGCAGAAGCGCGCCGCGCCGATTCGCGCGCTCTCGCGCGGTATGCGCCAGCGGCTCGGCGTGGCCAAGACGCTGATGCACGCGCCCAAGGTGCTGCTGCTCGACGAGCCGGCCTCCGCGCTCGATCCCGGCGCGCGCATGAAGCTGCGCGAGGCGCTGCTGCGGCAAAAGGCGCGTGGCCTGTCGATCATCATCTCGTCGCACATCTTGCCCGACCTGGCCGGGCTCGCCGACGCCGTCGGCATCATGGAAGGCGGACGCATGATCCGCGCCGGCGCCATCGATGCAATTGCCGCCGACGCGCGCGCCACCTACGTCGTCGAAGTGCGCGGCAACGTCGACAAGGCGGCGCGCGTGTTCGCCGACTTCGGCCCGCGCCTGCACGCCACGCGCGAAGTGTCGCCCGGCCGCTTCGAGCTCGAGCTCGACGGCGGCGCCGACGCGGTGGCGTCGCTGGTCGAGGCGTTGGTCTTGCGCGGGGCGCGGCTGTCGCACGTGGCGCCGCGCGAATCGGCGATCGAAGCGGTGTATCGCAAGAGCGCCGCGACGGAGGTTGCGTGATGTCGTTGCGTGTTGCCATCTCGGCCTTCGCTCATCGCGGCGCGCGCCGCGGGACGGCGGCGTCGTTCCTCGTCTACTCGGCGGTGCTGACGGTGGCGCTGTTGCTGCTCGCGGCGTGGATCGCGCCCGAGGCGCGCTTGGCCGACGTCGAGCAGCTCAAGATGTGGGCGCAGATGAAGCCGCCCTACGTGCCGACGGGGCTCGATCCGTCGCTGTGGACGACGCTGGCGCTCGCCGATGTCTTCGCGCTGATCACGCTCGGCCTGGGCGGCTTCGTGCTCGCGCCGGCGATGGTGGCGGCGACGGTGGCGAACGAGCGGCGCCAGGGCACGCTCGATCAGCTGCGCACGACGCCGTTGTCGCCGCTCGGCCACGCGGCCGGCATGATCCTCGGCGTGCCGGCGCGGCTGTATCTGTTGTGCGCGGGGCCGCTCGTGCTTCACGTCGCCGCGGCGATCGTGGGGCCCTTGCCGCTGTCGACGCTGATCGCGTCCTTGGCCGTGCTGGCGACGGGGACGCTCGCCTCGTGCGCGCTCGGCCTCGTGGTGGCGCTGGCGCCGCGGCAGGAATCGGGCGGCGCGTTCGCCGCGCTCGGCGTGGCCGCGCTCTTCGGCGTGTTCGCGCTGACTACGGCGGCGTTCGCCTGCGATCGCCACATGGTGGCGTGGTCGTTCCTGCATCCGGCCGGCGCGCTCGACGCGGTGATGCTGTCGCCGCACGGGCTGTGGCGGCGCATGTTCGTGGGCGCGTGGGGCGGAAGCTTCGAGTCCGAGCGCTATCGGCTGGCGCTGCCGCTGGTTCCCCTGGCGTCAGTGGCGGCGTCGATGATCTTCGGCGCGATCTCATTGCGCGCGGCCTGCCGCAAGCTGGCGGCCCCGGAGCGGCCGCTCTTCGGCAAGCGTCAGGCGCTGGCGCTGTTCGCGTTCGCCGCGTCGGTGGTGGTCGGCCCGCTGCCGCTGACGACGCTGGTCGCGTCCTTGGCGGTGCTGGCGGCGGGGACGTTCGCTTCGTGCGCGCTCGGGCTCGTGGTCGCGCTGGCGCCGCGGCAGGAGTCGGGCGGGACCTTCGCCGCGCTCGGCGTGGCCGCGCTCTTCGGCGTGT
>DASXOU010000702.1:0-2186 GCA_036494045.1 Polyangia bacterium
GAGAAGCTCAAGGATCGCGCGCGCCGCATCGTCGGCGAATTATGCCGCGTCGACGAACGCACCGCGCGCTCGCTGCTCAAGCGCGCCGGCGGCCGCGTCAAGGTGGCCATCGCCATTCACGCGCTCGGCGTCGGCGCCGCCGAAGCCGACGAGCGGCTCGCCGCGGCCGGCGGCGACTTGCACAGGCTGTTCGAGGGCGGAAACGAGCGGCGGCGCGCGGCCGCGGCTACACGAACACGTCGCCGACGGTGACGAGGCCGCGCGGCGCCGAGCGCATGCGCGCCAGCGCGTTGACGGTGGTGCCGACGGTGCCGCGATCGCCCTGCGTGCCCCCGGAGATGGTGACGTCGATCGGCGGATCGGCTTCGAGCTGCACGCGATCGTGCGGATTGGGCGCGCCGACGTACATGTCGAGCGCCAGCTCGATGCGCGGCGCGCCGCCCACGATGCCGGTGCCGCGCTGGCGAATCCCGAGGCACTTGCCGTCTTCGCCGACGACGGGATCGATGGTCTCCGTGTAGCTCTCGAGCTTCCAGCCGAGCCCGCGCGCGATGAGCAGCGCCGACTCGCGCAGCCCGACGTGCCCGAGCTTCTTGGCCGCCACGCCGGCGCGAAATTCCTCGACGCTCAAGCCTTCGCCGACCTTCTTGCGCAACGGACCGCGCCGCTTGGCCGCGTCGACCACGCGATCGACGCGCACCCGCGACACCGACACGCACGCGCCGGCGAGCTGCAGCGGCAGCCGATCCATCACGAACCCGGGATTGACGCCGGTGCCGATGAGCGTCACGTCGGCGTGGCGCGCGTGATCGTCGAGGCGCGCCCAGGTCTGCGAATCGATCGCCGGCGCCGACATCTCCTCGCACGTCGACGCCACGTGCACGCGCCGCCGGATCGCCGTCTCCAGATCGCCGATGATGCCGGCGAAGCGCGACGTCGTGGTCAGCGCGATCGCCTCGACCTTGCCGCCCGCCAGCGCCGCGTCGAGCGACCCGACGATGACGACGTCCGCCGGCGCCCCCGGCGCCAGCTCCGCGAGCCGCTTGCCCGCGACCTCGGGCGACAGGTCGACGGCAGCGACGATGCGCAGCTCGCGCCGCGTGACGATGGCGCGCGCGACCTCGAGACCGATCGGCCCCAGCCCGACGACACCGACGCGCAGCTCCGCCATTCCCATCGCGCTCTCCTTATCGCCCGCGCATCATGACACGTGTCCGTTGCGCGCGCTCTCCACCGCGCGCCGCACCGCCTGCTCGAGCGCGCCCACACGCTCGGCCTCGCCGCGCAGCTCCAGCTCCAATCGCCCCAGCCGCTCGCGCGCCACGTCGAGCTGCCGCTCGGCATCGGCCGCGCGCGTGCGCGCCTGTGCCACCGTCTCGAGCGCGTGCCGCTCCGCCGTCATCATGCGCTCGGCGCGCGCGCGCTCGTGCGCCGCCGCCGCCGCCGCGCGCTCGACCTGCGCCTCCTTGCGCGCCAGCTCCTGCATCGCCGTCCCGAGCCGCGTGCGCGCGACGGTGAGCTCGGCCTCGAGCCGCTCCACTTCGTCCGACGGCGGCGAGCGCTGCTCGAGCGCCGTCAACCGCGCGTCACGCTCCGACAGCTCGTGCCGCAGCGCCGCCACTTCGCGCTCGCGCTCGCGCAACGAGTGGCGCACGCGCACCGCCGCATCCGCGCGCTCCTGCGCCTCGCGCTCCAAATCCGCCAGCATCTGCGCCGACCGCGCGCGATCCGCCGCCGCGATCGCATCCGCGTTCATGAGCTCGCGCTCGAGCGCGCTCACCCGCGCGTCCGCGTTCGTCGGCGCGACCGCCGGCGTCGCGCGCGCCGCCTCGATCTCCGCGCCCAGCCGCTTGACCTCCGCGACCAGCTCCTTCCGCTCCCGCGCCGTCCGCGCCAGCTCTTCCTTGAGCGTCACGGCCTTCTTCATCGCCTCTTCCGTCGCCCTCGTCAGCTCCACCGACGCCAGCTTCCGCGCGTCCTTGAGCTTCCGCACCGTATCCTCGCGCACCGCCGCCGCCGCCTCTTCGGCATCCGCCCGCTGCTTCAACGCCTTCCACGCATCCGCCCGCGCGTCCGCCTCCTTCTGCTTCAACTTCTCATTCTCGGCCACCAGCGCCGCCCAATCCCCGGTAGCGGTACCGCTACCGCTACCGGTACCGATGGCCGCTCCCCCCGCCCGAAGCCTG
>DASXOU010000703.1:0-7551 GCA_036494045.1 Polyangia bacterium
TCGCCGCCACGCACCGCGAAATCCAATCGCGTTGCGCCGCGTCGCTCGTCGCGCTCGGTATCGCGTTACGCCCCGTCATTGTCGCCAATGGTTCGCTCATGCGGGGTATTCGGTTCGACACAACTGATCACAGGGATTAGAGCGCCTCAGAGGCCCAGCAGCGCAGCCGACTGTGTCGGATCGAAATCGGCGGCGCACACCGCCGCCTCGGGCACACAGTTCACGGGATCGAGCGTGGGCAGTCCCAGAAACACCGCGCCGTGCTCCGAGTCGAGATGGAACGGCCCGGCATAGCCGCAGCCGAAGATGGCCTCGCCCCATGGGTTGGCAGGATCGTCGACGGGCCACTGCGAGAAGCGAAGCGGGCGCTCGGCGATCTGGTCGCACGTGAGCGTCGTCGTCACCATCCGCACCAGGAGCTCTTGATTGGGGGCGTCCGTGCTGACGAGCGCGCCCGATTGATGCAGCTGATCGAAGAGACCGTCCAAGAGCGCGCCGCGTGCGGTCGGGCCGTCGAGGTCCACGACATCGCGCACCAACGTCAAGTCGAGCGGGAAGCACTGGCGCAGGATGGGGACGCAGGGAGCATTGGCGTCCTTGGTGCACCGCGCGATCACCACGAAGGGATCGCTGTCGGAGGGGCCGGGGCTGAGGGAAAGAAGATCGACCACTGCGCTGCCCATGGCGACCGTGCCGGCGAAGTCGGAGTTGAGGCCGACGCCGAGCGGGCTCGGACGCGCGGCGTCGGCGGCGCGCTGAAAGAGCAGGCACGAGCAAGCCGTGCCGTCGCTGCACGGGCAAGGCGCGCGACAAGAAAAGCCCGCGGGACCGCCGCTGCCAGGGGCGGGATTGTCGCCGACGTCGACGGCCACCAACTGCACGAAGTTCTGCTGATCGCAGCCGAGGCACACGAGCAGCAGCACGAGCGCCCTCAAAACCCCACCCTCGTGTGAATGTTGGGCGCCAGCGTGGCAGCGATCGACGCCGAGATCACCGCGGCGCTCACCGCCAGAGCCACCGGCACCCAGAAGGCAGCGCGCTTGTAGATCGGCTTGGCCGGCTCGAACACCTTGCCGCTCACGAGGAGGTCTCGCAGCAGGCGACGCGACTCGGCGTCGAGAGTGGCGGAGCGGGCGGTGCGTTCGGCCTGCGCGCGCACCGCGCCGTCGGTGGCCAGGGTTCCGCGCAGGCGCAGCTCGCCCGAGCCTTCGGCGTTGATCAGCACCAGGCGGCGGGCGGCGATGGCCCGCGCCAGAAGACGCGTAGACGGCTCGGAGTAGAGCCAGGGCGAGCCGCCGTAGCGCGCGCTCCACTGCGCAGCGGCGACCTCGGGCGGCGCCGGCGTGGCGTCGAGCTTCACCTGCGTGCGCTCCTTCACCGTCACCAGACGCGTCACCGGCAGATAGCCTTCGGCGTCGAGCGCGATCAAGTGTTCGCCGGGCAATACCTCCAGCACGCACGGCGTCACGCAGGATCCGGACCGGCCGTCGAGAGAGATGCCTGCACGTAACGGCGGCGCGTCCACCTCCAGCGTCACCTTGTGCAGTCCGCCCGCTTCCTTCAGGGCCCGCCCGAGGAGCGACTCCACCTCTGGCGTCGCCTCGGCAGCGTCGGTCGGAACCTCCAAGCCCAGTGCGGCAAATTGCTGCGCGTCCACCGTCGCCGCCGTCAGGGCGCCGCTTCCTACGCGGCACGCGACGCGCCAGAAGAGCACGCGCGCGAGCAGCTCGCGCCGTCCGGCTGCCAGCAGCTCCGGCATGAGACCGTCGCCGTCGAGCGATTGCAGGCAGCCGGCGAAGTCGCCGTTGACGTACTTCTGCCGCGCCGCCGGCAACAGAGAAGATCGATCCGTCGGCGGTGCCGGCGCTTGTGGCAGGTGCTCCACCACCAACTCGACCGGGAGATCGCGGCTCCCGGCCATCGCGGCCTCGACGCGCGCCGCCTCGGTGCCGACGACGATCACGCTGACCCGCGGCCTCTCGCCGGCCCAGGCGGTCGTCACGCAGAGCGCCGTCATCAAGAACGCGCGCATGCTCCGCCCATGTTACGCTTTTGCCGATGAGCGCGCGCTATCGGCTGCGGCGGCGCCTCGGCCGCGGCGGGATGGCCGAAGTCTTCGAAGCCACGGCCATGGGCGAGCGCGGTTTCGAACGAAGGGTCGCAGTGAAGCGCATGCTGCCCGAGATCGGGCGCATCCACGACGACGGATTCCTCGACGAAGCACGCATCGCCAGCACCCTGCACCACGCAAACATCGTCGCGGTGCTCGACTACGGGATCGCCGACGGGCTTCCGTTTCAAGTGCTGGAGCTGGTGGACGGGATCGATCTGCAGAGCGCGCTCGCGTTGGGCCGGCCGCTGCCGCCGGAGCTGGTGCTGCACGTCTGCACCGAGGTGGCCTACGCGCTCAGCCATGCTCACGAGGCCCGCGCTCCCGACGGCCAGCCGCTCGGCATCGTGCACCGCGATGTCAAGCCGGCCAACATCCTCGTCTCGTACGACGGCGACGTGAAGCTGGGCGACTTCGGCATCGCGTTGGCGCGCGATCGCCTGCAGCGCACCGAGGTCGGCATCGCCAAGGGAACGCGCGAGTTCATGTCGCCGGAGCAATGGGTGGCCGGCGAGGTAGATGCGCGCAGCGACGTGTTCTCGCTCGGCTGCGTCCTGTATGCGCTGCTCACCGGCGACAGCCCCATGGGGCGCACCCGCGCCGAAGAGCTGCTCGAAGGGCAGGAGCTCACGTTCGACAAGCCGCTGCCCGAAGACGTGGCGTCCATCGTTGCGCGCGCCACGCGGCGACAGAAGCGGGAGCGATATCCGACGGCGGCCGCGATGGCGGAGGCGCTGAGCGCGGCGCTGCAGAAGCGCGTGCAAGAGGCGCCCAAGGCGCTCCTGCAGAAGTGGATGCGTGAGCTGAAGCCGCTGGCGGACGCGCAGCCGAAGGAGCTGGTCGAAGCGGAGCTGGCGCTCGACGAGAACGAGGGAAAGAAGCAGCTCCGAACGCAGGTTGGCAAAGCGCGGCGCAGCCGGTGGTGGATGACCGCCGCGGCGGCGGCGCTGGTGGCGGGCGGAGGCATTGTCGCCTCGTGGCCGCGCGCCAAAGTCTCCATCATTAATAACGGTGCTCCTGTCAGTAGTGCTGATCGGACGCACGCCGTGGTGACCGCCGCGCCGCCGCAACCTTCGCTTGCGCCCGTTTCCGATCCGCCGCGCGTGGCGGCCAAGCCCAAGTCCCGTCCGCATCCTCCCACGACCGCGCTGCGCGCTTCCGCGCCGGTTCCGCCGCCGCCGGTGCCGATCAGCGCCGCGACCGGGCATTTTCTCGTCGGTGGCGAGGGCGCGCTGCGTGCCGAAATCTGGATTGACGGCCGCTCGCGCGGTTTCGCGCCCAAGCTTCTCGAGTTGCCAGCCGGGCCGCACGAGGTGGAGCTGCTACTCGGAACCGGCTCGCGCCTGAGGAGGCAGATCACGTTGGCCGAGAGCCACACGCCTTCGTCGCCGCTGCGCTGGCTCGTCCCCTGATCAGGGAAGCGCGCAAGCGGACTCGCTGCCTTCGGTCTTCGTGGGGTCGACGTCCTCGGTGTAGAAGACGCGGTTGAAGCTCGCGTCCCAGCACTCGGTGGCATGCACGACGAAGCCCGCCGGTAGGCTGCCGCTCGAAGCGACCAGATCCGCGCGGCCCGCGCCCGAAGCCAGCCAGCGCGACATGATCGTCGCATCTTCGAGGATATTCTGCGGATCGTTGTCGAAGTTCGTCTGCAGCGCGAACTGAAAGCTGCCCGAGGTGTCAGGGTGCTCGGCGTACTGATAGGTCGCGTTCAGCGGCGTCGCTCCCGACATGTCGCCGAGGAAGTTGTCGAAGTGCACGTCCACGGTTCGCGGATCGGCGGTGTTGTCGTGCACGAAGGCGATGATGCCGGTCGCCGTGTTGGTGGTGGGGTCGAGCGCGTTCATCGTGCTGAAGTTCACCTGCATCTGCCCCGAGCCGTGCGCGGCGTCGACCGGGTGCGCGCTCCCGCCGAGCAGCCCCGTGAACGCCGAGTCGGGCGCGCCCTTGGGCTTGCCGCCGAGGAAGAAGTTGTAGTCCTGCGCGTCGACTTTCTGGACGGCTAGCGCGACGGTCATCGGCGACAACGCAGGCGTGAATGGCCCCCAATAATCGTTGGTCGCGTCGTGCCCCGTAGGCGGTGTGGCCACCGCATCGTCGATCATGTCGAAGAAGGTCGCCGCCGCGCCATTGAGCTGCGTCGAGATCTGGACGGTCATCGTGTAGAAGGTGGCTTGCGTGCCGAGCACCTCCGTCTTCGCGCCGGACGGAGAGCCGCTCGAGCGTGGCACGTTGATGGCCACCGCTTCACGCGTCGGCAGCGCGGACTGGTACGCGCCGCCGCTCGCGCTGCAACCGGCCGCGAGAGCACCGAGGACCAGGAGCACTCTACCCACGGGACACCTCTCTTTGCATTGTATCAGGCTGGAATCGGTTCCTTCATTCGCGGCCTCGAGTGGACCACGCCGCATCGTCGCTGCTGACATGTCGACCTCCTGCGCGAGCGGTTTGCAGGAGGCGGGCCGTGCTCAAGCTCCAGCAAGTGCTGGCGCCGGCGTCGGCGCACTTGTAGGGCAGAACCTACAATCGTCGGCTCTGCCCTACTCTTCGACCAACGGAATCCGACTCGATCGGAGCACCACCGTCGTGGCGCTGGCTTGCAGGCGACTTCGCGGCTTTCGCTTCCTCGGTGCGGCCAAGCCGTGCGGCAACGTTCGCGAGCAACTGCCAGGCCTCGCGCGTTTCCGGAA
Source organism: Polyangia bacterium (assembly GCA_036494045.1). Classification (GTDB taxonomy): domain Bacteria; phylum Myxococcota_A; class Polyangia; order Palsa-1104; family Palsa-1104; genus JAQBQH01. Next base: position 4,798 of record DASXOU010000703.1, read on the forward strand.
AGCGCCAGACGAGCTCGCGCAGGATCTGGTACGCGACCTGACGGCCCACTTCGCCCGCAACCGCTCTCGTCGAGCGAGACGGACAATCGAGTGCCAATTCGAGTACCCGACGAGAATGCTGCGACGTGACTACTGGTGGCTCCTCTCAGAATCGAACTGAGAACCTTACGCGTATGAAGCGTCTGCTCTAACCAGTTGAGCTAAGGAGCCGAGCGGGGAAATTCGTAGCAGCGGCGATGGGCCGTGTCAACGCTCATGCGCCGACGACGTGCGCGGGAGCGCGGCCGGCGAGCACGTCGGCGATCGAGCGCGCCGCCGTCTCCGCCATCGCCGTGCGCGCGCCGACGGTCGACGAGCCGAGATGCGGCATCAGCACCGCGCGCGCGCACGCGACCAGGCCCGGATGCACGCGCGGCTCGTCCTCGAAGACGTCGAGGCCGACGCCGAGGAGGCGCCCGGCCGCGAGCGCGTCGACGAGCGCGGCCTCGTCGACGATGGCGCCGCGCGCGGTGTTGACGAGGACGGCGCGCGGCTTCATCGCCGCCAGGCGCGCGCCGTCGATGAGGTGTCGCGTCGCCGGCGACAGCGGGCAGTGCAGCGTCACGAGGTCGCTCGTCGCCACCAGCTCGTCGACCGAGACGTGGCGCGCGCCGAGCGCCTCGGCGACGGCGGGCGACGCCGGGCGCGGCTGCGCGTAGACGATGCGCATGCCGAAGCCGCGCGCGCGCCGCGCCACCGCCTGGCCGATGCGCCCCAAGCCGACGATGCCGAGCTGCGCGCCGTCGAGATCGAGCGCCGGCAATTGCTCGGGCTCCCAGCCGTGCCAGCGCCCCTCGCGGATCATGGCCGCGCCCTCGGGCAGCCGGCGCGCGGCGGCGAGCAGCAGCGCCAGCGTCAGATCGGCGGTGGCGTCGGTGAGGACGCCGGGCGTGTTGGTGACGACGATGCCGCGCCGCCGCGTCGCCGCCAGATCGACGTTGTCGTAGCCGACGGCGTAGTTGGCGACTACGCGCAGCTTGGGCGCGCCGTCGAGGAGCGCGTCGTCGACGCGCAGCTTCAGGAGCGCGAGCAGGCCGTCGGCGTCGCGCAGCTCGTCGACGAGGCGCGCGCGCCCAAGCTCGGCCTCGCCCGGCGGCGGCGCGACGACGGCGTGGCCGGCCAGGATCTCGTCGATGCGACCGGGCAGCCGCGCCGCGACGACGACCTTACCCACGGCTAGTTTCCGGCGAGGTGCGATTCGAGCGCGCGCGCGCCGTCGACGGTGCCGATCTCCCAGCCGCGCTGGCTGTAGTACTTCTTCGGCCCCTTGCCGCCCGAGATCTCGAGGCAGAAATCGAAATCCTTCTTCTCGTTGCACTTCCACGCGCGATACGACATGCGCAACTTCGTGTTGCGCGACGCCGGGAAGACCGCCTCGAGCTGCCCGTCGCCGCGCGGCTCGTAGCGGAACAATTCCCACTCGCCCTTCCACTGCGATTGGTGCGCGAACACGCCGATCGGCTGCTCGGTGACGGCGGCGAAGGTGTCGAACGCATCGGTCTGCCCGGCCGGCAGATGATCGACCCACACGCGATCGTAGAAGAGCGACTGTCCGCGATCCGCCGTCGCTGCATCGCTCGCGCCGCGCCACCAGCGCCACGCCAGATAGGCCACGACCACCAATAGAAGGATCCACACGAGCTTCTTCATGGGCGCGCCTCCGGACCAGATTTTACGCTAGTTTGATGGGGAAACTTCCCGTGCTAGGGTGCGCCGCTCATGAACTGCCCCGCGTGCGGAATTGTCAATCGCGCCGGCGCCCAGCGTTGTAAGCGCTGCGCCGCCGAGCTGCCGCATTCTTGCGTCGCGTGCGGGGCGCCCGTCGGCGCGGACGTCGAGCTGTGCGAAGCGTGCCGCACCGAGCGCGTGCCGGCGGCGATGGGCGCCGAGCTCGGCGATGACGGCGACACCGAGCTGCTCGACGATCACGATCTGATCGAGGAGCCGGCGCGCTATCCGCAGGCGACCAAGTTCGTCGGGCGCACGGCGCAGCTCGAGCGGCTGCAAGCGCTCGCCAAGGACGCCGCGCGCGGCGAGGTCGCGTTCGTCGCGCTCACCGGGCCGGCGGGCGTCGGCAAGAGCCGGCTCGTCGAGGAATTGGGCAAGCGGCTCGCCCACAGCAGCAACGGGCCGGGCGCGCGCGTGCTCATGGCGCCGGCGGGCGGGCCGGGCGCGCCGCCGTTCGCCGCGTTCGAGCGCGTCCTGCGCCAACGCTTCGGGCTGCCGGCGGCGATGTCGTCGGAGCTCGGGCGCGCGCGGCTGGCGGCGGCGGTGGCCGAGCTGGTGCCGGGGACGCGGGCGATGGAGATTACGCATCTTTTGGCGCAGCTCCTTGGCGTGCCCTATCCCGACTCGCCCGTCGTCGAGCCGCTGGCGGAGACGCCGGCGCAGCTCGAGGCGCGCACCTTCATCGCGATCAAGCGCCTCCTCGCCGCCGATGCGGCCAAGACGCCGCTGGTCATCGCCATCGACGACGTCGAGCGCGCCTCGCCGGAGACGGTGAACCTGCTTCATTATCTCGCGGCCGGGCTCGGCTCATCGCCGGTGACGCTCTTGTGCGTGGCGCGCCCGTCGCTGTTCGAGACGCATCCGACCTTCGGCGAGGGCGACGTCGACCTCGTGCGCCTCGAGCTCGGCCCGCTCGACGACGCCGAAGCCGCCGAGCTGTTCGCCGAATTGTGCCGCCCCGCCGGCAAGCCGCCCGCGGAGCTCGAG
>DASXOU010000704.1:0-8713 GCA_036494045.1 Polyangia bacterium
CGCTTCGTCGCGCCGTCGCGCGGCCGCTAATCGTCGAACGAGCGCCGGCGCGCCGCTTTGGTGCGCGACGCGTGCGCCTTGCCGGCCAGCCGCCGCTCGACGGCGCCCTTGCCCGGCCGCGTCTTCTTGCGCTTCTTCGGCACCACGTTGAGCGCCCGCAGCCGCGCCTCGAGCCGCTCGAATGCGGCGCGCCGGTTGGCCTCGAGGCTGCGCCGCTCGGTGGCGCTGACGATGAGCCCGCTCGGCGCGTGATGCAGCCGCACGCCGTTCTGCGTCTTGTTGCGGTGCTGCCCCCCCGGCCCGCCGGCGGTGAACACCTCGACGCGCGTGTCGGCTGCGAGGCTGCGCTCGTCGACGGCGTAGGGCGGTGGCCGTTCGGGAGGTGGCATCGCCGTCGAGCTTACAGTAAAGTGGGCGACGGGCAACGATGGCCAAAGTCGATCTGCGCAAGCTCAAGGACCAGGCCACCAAGGCGGTCGAGAAGAAGCAGTACGAAAAGGCCGCCGAGCTCTACGTCGAGATCGGCAAGGCCGAGCCCGGCGATCCCGACTGGCACCAGCGCGCGGGCGAAGCCTTCCGCAAGGTGCCCGACGGCGCGCAAGCCGTGCGCGAGATGGAGCTCGCCGCCGAAGGCTACGCCAAGGGCGGCTTTCTGCTAAAGGCGATCGCCGTGTGCAAGGTGGTCCTGGCGATCGACCCCAAGCACACGTCGACGCAAGTGATGCTCGCCGATCTCTACGCCAAGCGCGAGGGCCGGCCGGCCGCGTCGCCGATGGCAGCGTCGCCGCGCGCGATGCCCAGCGCCGCCGCCAAGCCGATCGCGCCCGTCGCCGCGCCGCCGAGACCGGTGGCGCCGGTCGCGGCGCCGAAGCCGATCACGCCCGCCGCGTCCGTCGCCGGCCCACCCGCCGTCGACGCGCCGCTCGACGCGCTGCCGCTGGCGCAGATCTTCAAGGCGCCGCGCTCGCAGCAATTCTCGGTCGCCGCGCTCGCTCAGGCCGCCGCCGCCGCCGCCGAGCCCGCCGCCTACGAGATCGAGCTCGCCTACGAAGACGAGCCTGCCGCCGCCGAAGACGCGCCCGTCGCCATCGCCGTCGCCGACGACGAGACCGACTTCTCCGACCTCATGGCCGACGCGCCCGCGCCGCCGCCGCAACCGGCGCTGCCCAAGATCCCACTGCTCTCGTCGCTCGGCGCCGACGACCTCCGCTACGTCATCGAGCGCGTCGCCGTGCGCGACTGCGATCCGCGCGACGTCATCATGCGCCAGGGCTCCGAGGGCGGCTCGCTCTTCGTCATCGTCAGCGGCCGCGTCCAGGTCGTGAGCGAAAAGCCGATGCGCGAGCTCGCCTCGCTCGGCGAAGGCGCCTTCTTCGGCGAGCTGGCGCTGCTCACCAACTTCCCGCGCTCGGCCACCGTCGTCGCCGTCGAGCCGACGCAGCTCCTCGAGATCTCGCGCGACCTCGTCTCGGAGATCGTGCGCCGCTCGCCCGAGGTCCTAAAGACGCTGTTGCGCTTCTTCCGCGATCGCCTGCTCGATCGCCTGCTCGGCTCGTCGCCGATGTTCTCCTCGTTCGCGCCCGAAGAGGCGCGCGCGCTCGCCGATCGCTTCCTGTTCCTCGAGCTCGAGCCGGGCATGCGCGTCATCACCGAAGGCGAGCGCGCCCCCGGCATGTTCCTGCTCTTGTGCGGCGACGCGCGGGTCGCCCGCGGCGCCGCCGAAGTCGCGCGCCTTTCACCGGGCGACGTCTTCGGCGAGATGTCGCTTCTCTTGCGCAAGCCCGCCTCGGCGACGATCGAGACGCGCACCAAGTGCTGGGCGCTCGAGCTGCCGCGCGATCGCTTCCAGGAAGTGATGCTCAGCTACCCGCAGATGCTCGAGTACGTCAGCAACATCGCCGACGCGCGCCAGCAGCAAAACCTCGCCGGCGCCGAATCCCGCGTCGACTTCCTCTAGAACTGGTTTCAAAACCGTCGCGAGCCGCCCCAGCGCGAGGCGCCGCGAGCACCGCAGCGCAGCGTACGCCTTGGTACGTGAGCAGCGGAGCGCAGCGCCAACGAAGCGATTGGGTGGCGCAGCAGGTTTTGAAACCAGTTCTAGCGAATCCGGTCCGACGCCAGCCGCAGCAGGATCGGCCGCAGCGCCGGCGCCAGCGTCGTCGACGCCAGCGCCTCGCCGATGGTGGTCTCGGTCGCGCGCTTCTGCAGGACGGGCCACGCCGCCGCCACCTCGGGCGGCGTCGAGTCCGGCGCCACGCCGTTGGCCAGCGTCACCCGCGTCTCCCAGCGCGCGAGCAGATCGCGCACCAGCGGCAGCCCGCGCCACAATTCCGCGATCCCGCGCAGCGACGGCGCGCGCCCCGCCCGCGCCGACAAGCAGGCCAGCCACGCGCCCGCCGCCAGCTGCGTCTCGATCGCGCGCATCAGCCGCGGATACGGCGGCGCTCCCGGCAGCGTCAAAAGATTCATACGCAAAGAAGGCATCGCCAGCCGATAGAGCGGCAGCAGCGCCTCGACCAGCCGCGCCGCCTCGGCCGGCTCCGCGCCATAGAACGCACCCCACGCCGTCCACGACGCCGCCTTCGGCAGCCACGCCCCCGCGCCGTCGCGCGCCGCCGCTTCGGTCGCCAGCCAATCATCGGGCGCGCCCGGCGGCGCCTTGCCGTCGATGGCGATGGCGTCGGTCCCCGCCGACTCCAGCTCGGCCGCGATCTCGTCCCAGCGAATCACCGTGCGCGGCCCCGTCCGCGCGTCGACGAGCGGACAATGCGTGAGCTGCAGATCCACGACCATGGCGCCGCCGACGCGCGTCAGCCGATTCACCGGAAACAGCCGGCACGTCGACGGCTTGGCCTCGCGTCCATGCGCGACCTCGACGCCGCAGCGCCCGTCGTCGCCGAGCGCCCAGCAGCCGTCCTCGAGATCGAGCACATGCACCGCGCCCCGCATCGGCTGCACGAACGGCGCGAGGCCCGGTGCCCGCGCCAACAGCTGCACCAGCTCGCCGCCGCCGAGCGCAAAGCCGAGCCCCTTACAGCAGCGCGCGCCGCAGGCCACGCAGTCGTACCCGATGGCGCCATCGGCAAATGCAAAGTGCAGCACGCGATCATTATAATGGAGGTCGCGTGATCATCGACTCGCATGTCCACCTGTTTCCGCCGCGGGTGTTCGACGCCATCTGGCGCTGGTTCGATCGTCACGCCTGGAACATTCGCTACCGCCTCTACGCCGAGGAGATCCTCGCGCACATGCGCGAGCACGGCATCGCCCGCGTCGTCGGCCTCTCGTACTCGCACGTCCCCGATATGGCGCGCACGCTCAACGCCTTCATGGCCGAGCTCGCCCGCGCCCATCCCGAGCTCATCGCGCTCGGCACCGTCCTGCCCGGCGAGCCCGACGCCGCTGCCATCATCGACGAAGCGCTCGCGCTCGGCCTGCGCGGCTTCAAGATCCACTGCCACGTGCAGAAGCTCGGGCCCGACGATCCGCGCCTCGATCCGCTCTACGCCCGCGCCGCCGCCGCGCGCGTGCCGGTCATCATCCACTCGGGCCGCCAGCCGTGCCTGGCTGCCTACGGCGTCGACATCCACGCCATCTGCTCGGCCGACGCCACCCGCCGCGCGCTCGAGCGCCATCCCACGCTCACCATGATCGTCCCGCACCTCGGCGACGACGAGGAGGGCGCCTACTTCGCGCTCCTCGACGAGTTCCCCAACCTGCACCTCGACACCACGATGATGGTCGGCGAGTACTTCGACCGTCGCATCGATCCGGCGCTGCTCGAGCGCCACGCCGATCGCATCCTCTACGGGACCGACTTTCCCAACATCCCCTACGAGTGGGATCGCGAGCTCAACTGGCTCGAGTCGCGTTTATCAGCGAGCGCGCGCGAAAAAATTCTCGGCGCGAACGCCGCGCGCATCTTTTCCGACTGAATCGACGACAGCGACGTTTGTCGTCGGAAGTTTCGACAGTGGATTGCCAAGCGCGCGAAACCGTGGCGACGCGCTGCGCTGCTCAACACGTTGTCCACGCGTTATCCACAATGCCTGTCCTGATTCACAGCAAATCACAGCGCTGCCCACAGCGTTGTCCACAAACTCAAGTGCCGAAGAACATTCAATGTAGGTTTTTTTCGCGTTTTCGAAATCGTGGCACAACCCTCGCAAAGTGATTGAATCCGAAAACGGTTGGCGGCTCGGTTGAGACGCCGGGAGGTAAAGCGGAGGCCTCGTCGGGTGCCGCAAGGCAAACGGCAGGCAAGAAACCTCGAGCAGGTCGGCGCTCTCGCGAGAGAGTGTCGGGCTCGACGACGACAATCGCTGAAGGCTGGCGCAGCGGGATCCTGATCAGCGCGCGCGAAGGCCACGAGCGAGAACGGACGTGAAGGCGTCCGATCGGCGGCGAGACTGAGAACCTGGAGGAGGCGAAGCTCAAGAGGGGATCGAGTCGGCGGCACGGCTAAACACCGGGTTGACGACAACGGATTCGCAAGCGGAACAAAGCCCTGAGGGCGGGACGACGGTTCGTGGCGGCGGTGGCAACATCGTCAGCGGATCGGCGGACAACCGGCGAGAGGGCATGAGAAGCGACGACGACGAGTCGGCGCGGCTGCTTGTGAGGGAAAACCCCTGTAGAGCGAACCCTGGACGTGGCTGTGGGGTGAAATAAACCCACAAGCCGGGTGGCGGCGAAAGCCGTCGAGGGCGTGAGAAACGCCGCGGACGGAAAGGCACCGAGTGCTGGGAGACTCGGGGCACGGACGACGCCCGGTGATGTCGCGATGAGGGACCGCGAACCCCATGGAAGGCGCTGGCGGTGGAGACACCGACGGCGGACACGAGACGGAGGACTCTGAAGGGGAGCGAAGCTCACGAGGGGATGAAACCGCGAGCGCAAGCAAGCGGTGGACGGCGAGCGGTGGACACCGCCAGCTCCGTCGGAAACGACGAGAGCATAGCGGGCCCGGGGAACCCAATGAACCCCGGCAGCCGAACGCATATCAAGACCCTGAAGAGCCGTGAACCTCACGAGAGGCAGCACGATCGTCGGTGACGGCGGTTGTGCATCCGGTTCGAGTCTCAAACCTTCGTAGGGGAGCCCGCATTCCCGGCGTTTCAGTCGAGTCGCCAACCGTTTTCCGTTCTCCAATCCCCGCCTTTACTTCTTCGGTTCCGAATACAACCCAATCACGTTGCCTCCTGGATCGCGGAAGCGCGCGGTCCGCTCCTGCGCGTCGACGCCGATGGGCTGCGTGATCGTGCCGCCCAGCTTCTCGACGGCGGCGACGGTCGCTTCGAGATCGTCGACCATCACGTAGACCATGAGCCCGGGCTCGGCCGCGGGCGAGCGCCCGGTGACCCAGCTGCCCGAGACCTCGCCGACGCCGTCGTCGAACGCGAGCGCCCCGTCGCCGCGGCGGCGCGTCTTCCAGCCGAAGAGCTCGCGATAGAACGCCGCCGAGCGCTCGATGTCCGTCGCTGGCAGCTCGAGATAGCAGATCTTGCCGTTGGCATAATTGGGCATCGATGGCCTCCAGGCCGAAGGCTCGAAGTATCGCTCGTTCGCCCTGCGAGCGGGCGGAATCCGTGGCGAAATCCGTCGGCGTGTGTTAAATCACCGTCTCCCACTGGAGGCTGAACCGTATGTGCGGCATCGTCGGCGTCTACGGCCATCCCGAGGCCGCGAACATCACCTACCTCGGGCTGCATGCGCTGCAGCATCGCGGGCAGGAAGCGGCCGGCATCGTCACCTCCGACGGTGACCGCTTTCACCAGTGGAAGGAGCAGGGCCTCGTGTCCGACGCGTTCTCGCGCGGCGAGCTCGAGCAGCTGCCCGGCCACCTCGCCATCGGCCACGTCCGCTACTCGACCGCCGGCGGCTCCGGCGTGCGCAACGCGCAGCCGTTCGCCGGCGAGTACGCGCACGGCTCCATCGGCGTGGCGCACAACGGCAACCTGGTCAACGCGGCCGATCTGCGCCGCCGGCTCGAGCTCGACGGCAGCATCTTCCAGTCGACGAGCGACTCCGAGGTCATCGTGCATCTCCTGGCGCGCGGGCGCGAGCCGGACATCGAGACCCGCATCGTCAACGCGCTTCGCCAGGTCGACGGCGCCTATTCCTGCGTTTTTCTCTCCGAGTCCAAGCTCATCGCCGTGCGCGATCCGCGCGGATTCCGCCCGCTGCTGCTCGGCCGCTTGAAGGACGCGTTCGTGTTCGCGTCGGAGACCTGCGCGTTCGACCTCATCGAGGCCGAGTTCATCCGCGAGGTCGAGCCGGGCGAGATGGTGGTCGTCGACGCCAAGGGGCTGCGCGCGGTCAAGCCGTGGACGGAGGAGGGCAAGCGCTTCTGCGTCTTCGAGCATGTCTACTTCGCGCGGCCCGATTCGCTCATCGACGGGCGCTCGGTTTATCGCGTGCGCGAGGCGCTCGGCCGCCAGCTCGCCAAGGAGCACCCGGTCGAGGCCGACGTGGTGATTCCGGTGCCCGACTCGGGCACGGCGGCGGCGATCGGCTACGCGCGGCAGAGCGGGATTCCCTACGATCAAGGGCTCATCCGCTCGCACTACATCGGGCGCACCTTCATCGAGCCGCAACAGTCGATCCGCCACTTCGGCGTCAAGCTCAAGCTCAACGCCGTCCGCGAAGTCATGGTGGGCAAGCGCGTGGTCGTGGTCGACGATTCGATCGTCCGCGGCACCACGTCGCGCAAGATCGTCAAGATGCTGCGCAACGCGGGGGCGCGCGAGGTCCATCTGCGCATCAGCTCGCCGCCGACGACGCATCCTTGCTACTACGGCATCGACACGCCGACGCGATCGGAGCTGATCGCGTCGTCGCACACGCCGGACGAGATCGCGCGCTACATCACCTGCGACTCGCTCGGCTACCTGTCGCGCGACGGCATGATGAACGCGGTGGCGTCGGCCGGCCCGCCCGCGCAGGGCAAGGCGCTCCCCGGCGCGTCCTACTGCGACGCCTGTTTCACTGGTCATTATCCCGTTGAGTTCCGGCCTGGTACAGTTGCTTCCTTAAAGCGCGTCGTGAACTAGGAGCTGGGCCCAGGTCGCGCCGGCGGCGGGCGCGAACGCGCTGTCGAGCGCGAGATCGCGGCGGCACTGGCTGGCGCGCGAGAGCCGTCCGAGCGTGCGCGTCTCGACGTCGGCCGGTACGATGACCGCCGCCTGGACCTTGGCGTAGCCGGCCGCTTTGGCGGCGGCGAAGATCGCGACGAGCTCGCGCGCGGGCTTGTCCGCCGGCGCCAGCAGGATGAGGCTCGGATGCGTGGCCCAGCCGTCGTCGTCGTCGGGATGGAGTAGCTTGTGCCTGTTTTCGAGGACGCGGAGCTCGCCGTCGAGCTCGGCGGGCGTCACCGGCTGACCGTTGAGCACGAGGCCCTCGCCGGCATCGACGATCGGCGCCTCATCGAGCGACTCGCCGCACCGTTCCACACGTGGTGCGTGCTCGATGGTCTTGCCGCTCACGAGGTGCGTGGCCTCGATCGCCGGCAGCGGATGAGCGCCGTCCCAGGCGTGGCCGCGCGTGGCGGCGAACGCGATCGCGCCGAGCGCGAACAGCGCAACGGCGCCCCAGCGCAGGGCCGGCGCCGCGATGCGCCCGCGCCGCGCTGCGAGCACGGCCGCGATGATCATCGACGCGGCTGCGAGGACGATCGCCGCGACGAGCGCCAGGCGCCAGTCGCCGAGCCGCGCCTGCGCAGCGACGACTCCGCGCGCCGCCAGGGTCGGCTTGTCGGCGGGCGCCGCGCCGGCGATGCCGGCGAAAGTCTCGGCGATCAGCCTCGCCCAGGCGTAGACTGAAGCGCCGGCGACGATGAGCGGCAGCGTCACCGCCGTGACGAGCAGCAGCGGCTCGGCCAGCGGTCGCCGATCGCGGCGACCGATCACGGCGACGAGCGCCATGACCACGGCGGCGAACCAAATGGCGCCCATGAGCGCCTCCCCGAGTAACTGCGCGTAGTCGAGCTGCAGCGTGATGCCGCGCGCGATCGCGGTCGCCCTTTCGGACGGATCCGTGGCGCCCTCGACGAGCGTCTGCGCGACCATGATGGCGCGCCCGCGCACGATGGCCGCGGCGAGCACGGCGACGCCCGCGAGCCAGACGCCGACGGCCGCCGCCAGCGGCCACCACGGCCGACGCAGCGACGCCGGCCGCGCCAGGGCGAACATGACGAGCGCGAACGTCGCGACCATCGCCAGCAGCACCAGCCCATCGGCGGCGACGGCGGCGCTCATTGCCACAAGAGCGAGATGCTGAAGCCGGAGTAGGCGACCCAGTCGACGAGGCTCCAGGACAGGAGCGCCACGCCGGCCATGAGCAGCGCCGCGGCGCCGAGGTTGCGCGTCATGCGCGCACTATACGTCACTCGTCGCGCAGAGCCTCCATCGGGTCGACGCGGGTCGCGCGCCACGCGGGCAGCAGGCTGGCGGCGACGCTGACCGCGACCAGCAGCAGCGAGACGGCGACGAGCGTGAGCGGGTCGGAGTCGCTGACGCCGTAGACGAGGCTGCGGCCGAGGCGCCCGACCAGGAGCGCGCCGGCGATGCCGATGACGGCGCCGAGCGCGGCCAGCCGCAGGCTCTCGCCGAGCACCAGGCGCAGGATCTGCCCGACCTGCGCGCCGACGGCGACGCGGATGCCGATCTCGCGCCGCCGCTGCGTGACCGTGTACGACATGACGCCGTAGACGCCG
>DASXOU010000705.1:0-2387 GCA_036494045.1 Polyangia bacterium
GAGAAGGTCGGCTCCGACGGCACGACGCGCAGATCGAGCGCGTAGTGCGTCGGCCGCACGCCGGCGGGCAGCCGCAGCTTCGGCGGCGCGGGCGTCGGATCATTGGCGGCGAGCGTGAGGAGCGCCAGTGCACACAGCGCGAGCGGGTTTCGCATGCGCGAACCATAACGCGGATCAGTGGAAGAGGACGAGCTTCTGCGAATGCTTGCCGCCGAGCGTTCCGGTGACGTCGGCCTTGCCGTCGCACTTGGCGTGAAACGCGACGTGCACCTCCTCCAGCGACGAGGTACCGACCTGTTGGATGATGCCGCTGCCCGACACCGGATTCTTGCGGCACGACGGATCGAGCAGCACCGAGGTGAGCGTCACCTGCGCCACGTCGGCGCCACCACCGGCGCTGATGCCCTGTTGCCCGCCGTCGATCGTATAGACGTCGTCGGACGGATCGCCCGGCGTCATCCTCTCGTCGACGTCGACGGTCCACGACGACTGCGCCGCCAGCGTCGCGCCGTTGGTCACCGAGACATCTTGTCCAACGTACGCAACCAGCTGGTGCCCGGTTTGCGTCGAGACCTTCACGCCGAGCGCTTGCGATACCGCGATCTTTCCGTCACTGACGCCGATGCCGAGCATCATCCCGAGCGTGGCCATGTCGGTCGCGGCCCAGCTGCCCGACACTGCGACTTCGCCGTTGCCGACGCCGCCGAGCGGCAGCGGACAGGCGTCGCCGAGCGTCACCGCCGCCACGCCGTCGCACGGATACGCGGCGCCGCATGGTTGCGTCACATTGACGCAAGCGACCGGCGCGTCCATCGCCGCCGCGGTCATTGACGCCGAATGGCCGATCGACGACCCCGCCACCAGCGCCGTCTCGATCGGCGAGAGATCGGCGTCGCCCGTGCCGAAGCAACCGGCGCAGACCATGGTCGACAAAAGAAGCCAACGCATTCAGCACCCCCGCGTCGATTTTATCACGGTCCGGCGGTGACCGCGCGGCGGACGGCGGCGAGCGGCGCCGCGTCGTCGAAGCTGAGCCGATCGTGGTCGAGCTTGATGCCGAGGCGGCGCCACCAGCCGTCGAGATCGACGGTGACCGGCGCGTCGCCCATCTTGCGATAGAACTCGCTCAGGACCGGCACGCCGACGGCGGCGTCACCGACGGCGAGAGCGCGCGCGAGCGGCCACATCGTCTCGAGCGTGCCGCCGGCGGCGACGATGGCGCGCACCGCGTCGTCGAGCGAGCGGCGGTTGTGCGTGCGCTCGCGGATCTGCAGATCGGCGACCATGCAAAAGAGCGCGCCCCCCCAATAGATGCGGCCCCAGGTGGGCGTGTGGTCGAGCCCGCGATCGCCGCGCTCGGGCTCGCCGTTGGGCAGCCCGTCGACGAGATCGCGCCACACCTTCTCGGCCGTCAGATCGCCGGCGCGCGCGCGCTCGATGGGCTCGAGATAGGTGGCCATGCCTTCGGCGATCCACAGCTGCTGGCGCGGCACCGTCGGGAACGCCAGGTGCGTTAGCTCGTGCGCCGGCACCCAGCTGTGCGCGAGCGTCGCGGCGGTGACGTCGACGCCGACGGAGAGCATGAGCGAGGCGCCGCCGCCGCCGAGCGTGCGGCCGTGCAGATCGTCGCCGCCCGTCGGAATCACGAGCACGAGCAGGCGCGCCACGGGAAAGCGATGGAAGTAGCGCGCGACCACGTCGGCGGCGCGGACCATCGCGCTTTGCACCGCGGCGTGAGTGCGCGCGTCGAAGCCGGGCAAAAAAGCGAGCGTCAGCTCGGCGCCGCCCGCGCGCACGTTCTCGACGGCGAGCGGGCCGAACGCGGAATAGGGCGAGTCCTCGAGCTCGCTGACGTCGGCGCCGTACTCGTCGCGCCCGGCGCGGCGCACGCCGGTGACGAAGGCGATGCCGGGCGGCGTGACGACGCGGAAGCGATACTCGCGCCCAGCCGGCACGTGCAGCGGATGGAGCAGCCACGTCGACGGCGGCGCTTGCGTCGTCGCGCCGAGCCGCTCGCCCGATTCCGACGAGAGCGCATCGGCCGCGCGCGCGAGCTCGAAGCGATAGCGCAGCTTGCAGCCGCGCACGCACTCGGGCGCGAACCAAGAGTCGTTCTTGGGCGCGATCGTCCGCCAGCCGGCCCCCGCACCGTCGGCGGAAACGGCGACGTCGCGCACGAACGGCTCGGCGCCGTCGTCGACGGAGAATTCCTGCGAGTAGCCGGCGGCGATGACCGCTTCGACGGCAAGCGTGCGCGCGCCTTCGCCGGCGGTGACCGTGTAGCGCCACGCCGGCTCGCTCGACGACGGCGGTGCCGCGTGCACGGCGCCCGGCGCGATCGCGAGGAGCAACAATACGATCGATGGCGCGCGCGCGAACGACACGTC
>DASXOU010000706.1:0-2938 GCA_036494045.1 Polyangia bacterium
CGAGATCGACGCCAGCGCCGCCAGCGGGCGCGCCCACGTCTATCGCGGCGGGCCCGACGGCATCACCAACGCGCGCCAATTCACGATCCTCAGCCCCGATCCGAGCGGGCTGCAATTCGGCGCGTCGGTGGCCGGCGTCGGCGACGTCGACGGTGACGGCTATCCCGACTTCGTCGTCGCCGCGCCGGCGGTGACCACGACCGGCTCGCCCGTGGCGCACCTTTATCGCGGCGGCGCCGCCGGCATCGGCGCGGCGACGGTACCGATCGATCTCGCCAGCGACGGCTCGAGCGGCTTTGCCAGCGAGGTCGAAGCGGCCGGCGACGTCGACGGCGATGGCTACGCCGACGTGCTGGTGACCTCGACGAGCGCGGTGGTGCTGTTCCGCGGCGGCGCCTCGGTCGCGACCAGCGGCGCGTCGATCGCCGCCGGCGGGCAGGGCGTCAATCCGCGCCACGCCGCCGCCGCCGGCGATCTCGACGGCGACGGGCGCGCCGACGTCGTCATCGGCGACGGCGCGGGCGTCGAGGCGCTGTTCGGCGTCGCCGCCGGGCTCGACCGCTCGCGCGTCATGACGATCGATCCGCCGGCGGGATATTCCGGCTCCGTCGCCTAGCGGATGAGGCGGTCAGTCGTGGATGGAGCCGAGATCGGCGGAGTCGCCGACGGTGACCATGGCCGGCGCCGACGGCGTCGACGAGCCGTCGCGGTGGCGCAGCGCGAGCGGAACGAAGATGAGCGCGGCGGCGGCGAGCGCCGCGGCGACCAGGATCCCACCGCGACGCGAGCGCGGCGGCGGCTCGCGCACGATGCTCAGGCGCGGCGCCAGCGCCGACGGCGGCGCGCAGGCGGCCAACACGCGATCGGAAAATCCTCGCGGCGGCGCCGGCGCCGTCCAGGCGTCGAGCAGCGCCGCCCACTCTCCACGTCGCTTGCGATCATCGATCATCGTAGGTTCCTTGCAGTGCGCGCCTGAGCGCCGCGCGAGCGCGCGACAGCCGCGACTTCACCGTGCCGAGATCGATGCCGAGCGCCTCGGCGATCGCCTCGTAGTCCATGTCGTGCACCTCGCGCAAGAGAAACACCGCGCGCCACTCGGGCGTCAGCTCGTCGACGGCGCGCTCGATCGCCGCGGCGACGCGGCGGCGCTGCGACCGTTCGTCGGCGGCGCTCTCGGCGGCGACAGCCAGCGCCAGGCCCTCGAGCGGCTCGGCGCGCGGCGGCCGCCGGCGCAGCTCGTCGATGGCGAGGCGCGCCGCGATGGTCAGGATCCACGCCGACAAGTTGGTGCGGCCGTCGGCGCCGAAGCCCGGCAGGTAGCGGAACACGCGCACGAACGTCTCTTGCGCCAGATCCTCGACGAGCGACTCGCGCCCCGAGCGCACCAGCATGCGGCCGAGGAGCGCGAACACCGGCCGCTCGTAGCGCTCGACCAGCGCGCGGAAGGCCTCGCGATCGCCGGCCAGCGCGCGGGCGAGGGTGACGTCGTCGAGATCGCCGCGGGGATCGTTCACGCGCGCGCTCTGCGAGGCTCGGCCCACAATTGGTAAACGGAAGGGCGCGGCCAGAGTTCCCGACGCCATGGTCAGCCGCCGTCCCGCGCCAGCGCCGCGCGCAAGACCAGCGCGAGGGCGACCACGACGAGGAGCGCGCCCGGCGGCACCAGGAGCGCGCCGAGCCCGGGATCGCCGCCACGCGCCCAGATCCCGCCGGCGAAGAAGCCCGCCGGCACGAGCAACGTGCCCGCGACCAGGCACGCCGACGCCGCCGCCGGCAGCCGGCCGGGAAGATGCGGCAGCGCCGCCGCCAGCGCCAGGTTCACCAGGCCGAGGCCGACCCCGTGCGCGTGCGCGAGCGTGAAGAGGAGGCGCCGCGTTTCGCCGGCGACGCCGAGATAGGACGTCGTCTTGAACGCGTGCAGCGCCTCGAGCGCCACGCCGAGCACGGCGAAGCCGAAGAGCGCGGCGGCGCCGACGCGTAGGTGCAGGAGCTGGGCGCCCCGATGGATCGACCGATCGGTCATTCGGCGAGGAACATCTGGTCGGTTTCGTCGCGCCCGGCGGCCAGCCGTTCGAACTCGCCGCGTGAATACGGAATCTGGATTCCGTAATTGGCCAGCCGCGTCCGCGCCGCGCGCTGCGCCGTCCAGCGCGCCTCGGCGCTGCCGACGTAGTCGTATTGGAAATCGGCGAAACCGGATATGTTTCGCAGCGAACGAATCGCGTTATAACGGACGGCCGCGTAATCGTCGTCGAGGAGCTCGATGAGATAGGGCGCCATCCACGCGGCGCCGGTGCTCATATGATAAGCGGCGATGGCGCGCACGCCGGCCTCGCCGCGCGCCACCCAGAGCGCGCCGGCGGGGACGGTGCGCTCGTCGTCGTCGAGCTTGGGCGCCGGCGTGCCCCACAGGCGCGTCAACGCCTGCGCGGCCCAGGCGAGCGTGCGATCGAGATGACAGAGGTTGCACGCGTTCGGCCGGCCGGCGTCGACGTCGTCCTGCACGCGCGGAACGGTGATCTGGTGGCTGCGCATCGCGCGCAAAAGGCCCCAGGTCGTCTCGGCCATATGGCAGTTGTAACACGTCGATCCCGTCGAGCCGGGCGCGTGGTGCGTGTGCGCGGCGACGTTGGCGCCGATGGCGGTGTGACACTGCGTGCAGGCGCCGTTGCCCTCTTTGCCGCGCGCGAGCTGCCAATCGGGATCGCTCTCGTGCATCGAGTGGCACGAGACGCACGAGAGCGCGCCGCGCTGAAAGCAGCGCGATTCGACGAGCCCGTTGTACTCGCGGCCCGACACGCGCACCATGCCGTCCTTCCAGTAGCGGCTGGGCGCGAACGATTGGTCGGCGGCGATCTGCGCGCGGCAGTCGCTTTTGGCGAGGCTCGCGAGGCGCAGGATCGGCTTTTTGTCGGCGAGCGCCTGGCCGGGACGAAAG
>DASXOU010000707.1:0-14722 GCA_036494045.1 Polyangia bacterium
CCAGGATGACCGCGTGCTCGACGGCGTTCTTGAGCTCGCGCACGTTGCCCGGCCAGCCGTAGCTGCCGAGCGCCGCCAGCACCGCGGGCGCGATGCGCCGCACCGGCTTTTTGTGGCGCTCCGCCGCCTGCTCGCGAAACAGCTGCGCCAACACCTCGATCGCGCCCGCATACGAGCGCAACGGCGGCAGCTCGATGGTCATGACGCCGAGCCGGTAATACAGATCGTCGCGAAAGCGCGCCGTCTTGACCATCGCCGGCAGATCGCGATTGGTGGCCGCGACGATGCGCACGTCGATGCGCCTGGGCGCCTTGTTCGATCCGAGCGGCTGCACCTCGCCCTGCTCGACCGCGCGCAAGAGCTTCGGCTGCAGGGTCATCGGCAATTCGCCGAGCTCGTCGAGAAACAGCGTGCCGCCGTCGGCCTTCTCGAGCTCACCGACCTTGTCGAAGCTGGCGCCGGTGAACGCGCCGCGCACGTGGCCGAAGAGCAGGCTCTCGAGCATCGTCTCGGGAATCGCCGCGCAGTTGACCGTGACGAACGGCGCGTTGGCGCGCCGGCTGTTGAAGTGGATGGCGTTGGCGACCAGCTCCTTGCCGGTGCCGCTCTCGCCGACGACGAGCACCGGCGAATCGGTGAACGACACCTGCTCGATGCGATGCTCGACCTCGAGCCACTCGCGCGAGAGCCCCTTGATGAGGAGCGGCCGGCCCTCTTTTTGGCTCTTGCGATAGAGCTGCGCGCGCCGGAGGAACTTCGCCGCCGAGGCCGCCAACGCCTCGAGCTCGCCGAGATGCGCCGCCGAGAACGCGCCCGCGCGCCGCGCCGAGACGCTGAGCACGCCGATGGCGCGGCGCTGATAGGGAATCGGCACGGCGGCGATCGAGCGCACGTCGAGAAAGTACGGCGCGTAATGGGGATCGTCGCGCGTGTCGTTGGTCAGATAGGGCTCGTTGGTGCGAAAGACGTGCATGGCGATGCCGCTCGGCCGATCGGGCGCGTCCTGGATGAGCGCGCTCGGCATCGGCACAACCATGTCTTCGACGACGTGGAAGTCGATGACGAGCCCGTGACGCTTTTGGTCCCACAAGAAGATGGCGCCGTGGCGCGCGCCGGTGCGTTGCAGCGCCAGCTCCATGATGCGGCGCTCGAGATCGGCGGCGGCGGTCGCGTGCAGCGCTTCGTCTACTTCACGCATCGTTCGTTGCAATTATTCAACGATCTGCTGCGTCAATGCAACCAACGACGCCGATCGACGTCGATTTTCCGTCGAGAATTGCAGCGCCCGTCACGGCACACGGCTTGCTGATGCCCGAGCGCAATGAAGCTGAAGGTGCACATCCGCGCCAAATCCCAGGGCAAGAGCGACGTCGTTCAGGCCTATTGCCCCGACCTGCCCGGCTGCTCGGCGTCGGCGCGCAACGAAGCGGAGGCGCTCGCGCTGTTGCGCGCGCGCGTCGAGGAATATTTCGCGACGCCGACGCCGGTGGTTCCCGGCACGCGCGTCATCACGTTCGAGGTTTGACCATGAAAAAGCTCGCGCTCGCCCTCCTTCTCGCCGGATGCTCGGGACAGATCGTCGATCCGACGATCGCGCCCTCCGAAACCGCGCTGTCGCTGCCGCCGGCCACGGCGCAACAGATCCTCGACTTCGTCAACTACCCGGCCACCACCGAATCGGTGCTCGACGTCAACGTCGGGCTCGACAGCCGCGCCGCCAAGAACATCGTCGCCGCGCGCAACGGCGCCGACGGCATTGCGCCCTCGGCCGACGACGTCTACTTCGCGACGACGAGCGCGCTCGACGCCGTGCCGCAGGTCGGCGACTCCGCATTCCAGAAGCTCGCGCTCTACGCCGCGGCCAATCCGGCGCCCGCGTCCGAGACCGTCGAAGGCGTGGCCTTCCGCGGCTGGGAATCGCAAGCGGTCGTGTGGGGCGTCAACCAGGCGGAGAACGCCGAGCTCTACGCGCTCCTCGACAACCGCGCCGCCGGCTCGCTCGTGACCAATCGCCCGTTCACGTCGGTGGCGCAGATGGGCCCGCTGGCGTACGTCGGCCCGGCCGCGCTCACCGCGCTGCACGGTCAAGCGCTCGGCTGGTGGAACGAGCGCGCGGGCGCGGCCAACCTCGCCGGCCGCTTCGACGGCGCCGTCTTCGACGAAGCCGAGGCCGAGATCGCGATCCAGATCGTGAACCAGGCCACGGCCGCGCAGCTCACCGCGCACGGCATGACCACGACCGCGGCGAACAAGATCGTCGCGTCGCGCCCCTACACGACGCTGGCGCAAGTTGCGGCGCTGAGCGGCGTCGGGCCGGCGACGATGAACGCGCTCCTCGCCTACGCGCAGAGCGGGCAGTGGGGCAACTCGTGCGTGGCCACGTTCGAAGGCGCGGTCGGCCCGCACCTGCCGGATCTATTGTTCCTGAGCGAGAGCGATCGTCCGTTCGACCTGGTCTCGTTCGCCGGCGCCGGCGGCGCAGCGCCGACGGCCGCGTCGCTGGCGGCGCTGACCGGCGCCGATCCGGCGAGCACGCTCTTCACCCGCAGCGTGAGCGACTTCTACGCCGACTTCGAGCCGGCGAGCGGCAGCGCCGATCCCAACGCCGCGTCCGACGTCGAGGCCGCGTTCGCCGCCCAGCTCACCGACGTCACCTACATCGCGATCCAGCCGCCGGCGTCGAGCCCCAATCACGCCGAGGTCGACGTCTACCTCGTGGGCCGCACGTCCTGCGGCGACCTCGTCGGCATCCACGCCATCTCCATCGAAACCTAGCTCGGCACGTACAGCGTCACGCCGCGGTGCACGACGCTGTTCTGGAAATCGGGCGGATGCCACTCGACGCGCGCCAGGACCGGCTGCGCGCCGAAGGTCATCATCGCGGCCGCGAACATCGGATACACCGTCGGCGCGTCGAGGATCATGACCGCCCAATTGGTCATCGCCGGCGTCACCTGCGCCTGCGCCATCAACATGTAGCCCGACGGCACCGGCGGATTGTCGGCCACGCTCGGCGTGACGATGCAGCATTCGATCGTCGCCGGCCCGGGACAGCTTCCCGCCTCGGAGCTGTGGCCGGCCATCGCCGCGCACGCGCTCAACGTCAAACACGTCCCCGGCGCGCCGCCCCACTCGCAGGCGCCGGCCGCGCCGCCGTCGTCACCGCCATCCGCCGCGACGACGCCGAGATCGTCGCCGCCGTCGCGCGCGCCGGACGGGCTCGCCAGATCCGCCGTCGCCGCGCCGCCGTCGCCGCAGCCGCCGAGCGCGAGCACGACACCGAGAGCGAGAGCCGCGCGCGACATCCACTGCCGAGAATGCGCCGGACGCGATACAGTGTCCAGATGGCCGCGGCCGAGCTGCGCTACGACAAGGGCGAGAACATCGTCTTCATCCGCTTCGCCGAGCCCACCGAGCTCGTGACGCACAAAGAGATCGCCGCCCACTTCGAGCGCGTGGTCACGTTCTGGCGCCGCCACGCGCGCGGCAAGAAATCCTATTTCGTCGTCGACATCGACAACATCAACATCAACATGAAGGAGCTCGAGTTCTACGCCGCCCAGACCGACAAGGCGCACCACGAGTGCGCCATCACCTCGGTGCGCTACGGCGGCAATCCGCTGCATCGCACGCTCACGCGCCTGGCCGGCATGAAGATCCACCGCCCGTCGAACCTCTACGCCACGCGCGAGGAGGCGATGGACGTCGTCCGCGCCCTGCGCGCCGGCGAGCTCCGCCCCGACACCGGCTGAATGTTGCCGCTTCGGCCCGCCGCCGGTGTCTAGCTCCCCGTGGTGCTATATAATGGATGCAACCGCTGCCGCGTGGAGGCCGATCTTGTCTCTTGAATCGTTCGGCATACGACCGCGCCTGTTGTTGGCGCCGCTCCTCTTCGCGGCCGCGTGCGCGTCGAGCACCGTCAACGTGCGCGGCAAAGAGCTTTCCCGCTACACGCTCAGCTACACCGACCACTTTCTCTACGGCATCACGCACCACGATGCCTATCCCGACACGCGCGGCGCCTCCGCCCCGCTGCGCGCCTACGCCGGCCGCATCACCGGCTACGCCTGCGGCGCCGAGATCTGGGCCGAGTCGAGCTACCACGGCGGCTACCTCGGCGTCCTCGGCTACGTCGAGCCGATCAGCCGCTCCGTCGGCCTGCAGAGCCGCACCAGCCCGATGCACCTCGAGATCCACGACAGATACGGCGAGCGCCACATCACCGGCTCGATCGGCGACGAGATCGGCGAGATGTTCCACAGCATCAACTTCCTCCACGGCGCGCCCGGCGACGCCGGCGAGGTCGGCGCGCCCTATTACGCGCGCGAGCACACCATCGACTTCTCGTTCTCCACTTCGCGCCTGCACGGCACCGTCGGCTCGCGCTCATACGACCTCTACGCCGACGGCGCCGACAACCTCGTCGGCTTCGTCGTCAAGGGCGCCAAGCCGCTGCCGTTCAAGCTGAGCGGCGTGAGCAATCTGTGGTCGATGCCGCCGTCGGATCAAGCAGCGCTGTTGCCGATGCTGCTCACCTGCGAAGACGAGGCGTCCCAAGCCGACGGCCTGGTCGACTTCGAGCTCCCGCCCATCCTCACCCTCGACTTCACGCGTAACCAAGTCAGCCGCTGACGCCCGCGCGCGGCGTCAGACATTGTTCAAATTCCAAAGTCTGAACAGAAACCTGTTCACTCCTTGAACGGCACCCACACCGTGCGGGTCATGTCGTTATCTTGTGCTGTTCGGGGCTTGTCATCTTTGTAAGCTGCATTTCGCCATTGGCAAAGAAAGTGCTTCGTGACGGCCGCGGGGGGTCACGATGCGAACAATCTGTGCAGTCCTCGCGTTCGGGTTGGGTGTGGCCGCGATGCCGGCCTCGGCGGGCGCGACGAACTACATCCTCTATTTTCATGGACGCGGCGAAGCGTCGTGGACCAACGAGACCGCGAACGGCTCCAACTGGACCAACGTGACCTTCAGCTACAACGGCAACGCGCGCCTCGCCGACACCACGACGGACACCTACGTACGCACGCAGATCAAGAACTACTGCAACACGTCGGCGAACGCGTGCATCATCGAGTGCTACTCGGCGGGCTGTAACCGCGTCCTCAAGGCCGTCGACGACCTGCGCGCCGGTGGCAATTCGCTGCCCGGCCTGTTCTGGGTCGAAGGCGCGGCGTCGGCCGCCGGCGGCACCGGCCTCGCCGAAGTGTCGACGACCGGCTTCACGTCGCTGCTCGCCAAGCTCCTCGGCCAGCAGGAAGCGATCGACTACGACATGACACGCTCGGCGGCGCGCTCGACCTACGGCTACATCCAGAACGCGCTCGGCGTGTGGATGTACCAGACGGCGGGCAACGTCGACATCTGCAAGAGCATCCTCATCGCCAAGATCTGCGCGAACAAGTACATCACGACCGGCGGCGTCGCCGACGGCGCGGTGGGCATGGACTCGGCGTCGGGCGCCTCGTCGGCGGGCAACGACACCAACGGCTGCACGGTGGCGAAGTACAGCTGGCGCACCTACGAGACGCACTCGCCGTGCGGCGGCGAGCCGCGCGATCACTTCGGCATGGCCGGCCGCGCCTCGGCGATCGTCGCGCAGACCCAGGGCATCAACTCGACCGACGCGGACCGCAACTGGTCGGATCCGAGCGTTCCGTCGAATTCTTGCAGCGGCACGCAGTGCGACCACGCGTTCGCCACGACGGCCGAGAACTTCTCGAAGACGCCGCCGCCGGCGCTACAGCAGGTCGCCACCTCGGTGGCGTCGACGTCGTCGAACACGACGGCGGTCGACACCTCGAGCCCCAACAGCTGCTACGGCCACTGCGGATCGTCGTCGGCGGGCCGCACCTGCTACTGCGACTCGGCGTGCACCGGTTATCACGACTGCTGCTCCGACTTCGCCGCCGCCAACTGCTCCGCCGTCAACTCGGGCATCTGATAATCTGACGGCGCATGGCCGCCTCTTCGCGTCGACTGCCGTTGCTCCTCGGCGTCCTGGCGATCGCCGCGCTCCTCTTTTATCTCGCATGGCATCGTTCGACGGCGCCGCCCGCGCCGCGCCCGACCGCGCAGGATGACGAGCGGCAGGTCGAGCGCGAGCGGCGTGCCAGCGCGGCGAAGGAGCCGGGGCCGCGCATGTTCAACGTCGCCGGGCTCAAGCATGCGATGGAGGATTACAAGCGCGGCGCCGTCTATCCGCCGTGGTCGCGCCCGCACGACGAAGGCTCGAAGTGGCTCTTGCAATGGAACAAGCCGCTCACCGAAGAGACCATGCTCGGCGACGATCCGGAAAAGGGGCTCACCTACTTCTTCGACGCCGACAAGCACCACGTCGCCTACGGCGAGTCGTACACCTCGTGGATCGAGGTATGGAAGAAGGAGCCGGACGGCACGCGCCATCGCGTCGCCGTCGACGTCTCGTCGGCGTGGGTGATGTCGACGTCGGGGCCGACGCAGGGACGCGCGCTCGCGCTCAGCTACCACGACGACGGCGCCGACGGCGACGAGCGGCAAGGCGATCTGCGCTACTCGAACCAGATCATCCCGGCCGAGATCGACAAGCTCAAGAAGGCGCAGTCGGTGCGCATCGAGGCGATCATCGAAGCCGAGGGCGAGAAGCGACGCGTGGTGCGCGACTTCAGCTACGCGCCGCGGCCGACGCTCAACATTCTCGCCGTCAGCGACGCGGCCAGCGGTGGATCGCTGGTGGTCACGCTCGCCGTCGAGAGCTTCGAGAAGGGGCTGTACACGTTTCAGGCGAACCTCATGAGCGGCGACGGGCAGACGGCGATCGCGTGGACCGATCAGAGCTATCCGCTCGACTCCGGCAAGCAAAACGTGACGCTGACCTTCTTCGGCAAGGCCATCCGCGCCGTCGGGCTGCCCGGGCCCTACGTGATCCGCGACGTGCGCGGCTTCGAGCGCTTCCTCGACAACAGCGAAGCCAACCTGTGGTTCAGCTATCCGCAGGCGCACGGCACGCGCGCCTACGCGCTCGCCGAATTCTCCGACGGTGAATGGGATTCGGACGAGAAGCGCGCGAAGCTGGCGCAGTTTCAATCGCTCATCGACGACACCGCGGCGGGGCACACCGGACAGCCGACCAACCTGCCCGCGCACATCCACGTCGGCGCCGACGGCACGGCGACGGCGGTGCTGCCGTCGACCCCGTGGCCGCCGCCGGCGTCGCCCTAGGCTATTTCCAGCGCATCCTGCAGGCTCTTGTGCTGCGCGGCTTGTTCGATGTCGGCGGCGTCGCCACCGAGGGTTTGTGACATCGAGGCCAGGATGTCGGCGGCGCGGCGATCCTTGGCGCCCTCGTCGGCCATGACCTTGCAGACCGCTTGCATCCGGCGCGCGTCGAGCTCGATGCGGCGGAAGTCCTCGTCGCGCGGATGTTGGACGAGCATCCACGCGAGGTGCGTGTTGATCGACGCCCACGCGGCGCGCGCCTGCCGCATGGCATCGAGGAAATCTTTCGGCCGCGCGTCGCTGTCGCGCACCGGCGGCGCCAACGCGCCGTCGCCGGCGGCGCGCACCGCCATGCCCGAGTGGAAGACGAGGACCTCGCCGCCGATCCAGCCGGTGAAGCCGGCGACCGCCGCGACCGCGAGCGCCGCCGCGAACATGGCGCGCCCGATGGCGACGTCGCCGCGCCGAAAGACGATCCGCAGCGCCGCCAGGATCGCCAACAGCGCCGTCGTCGTCACGCCGAAGCCGAGATGCAGCCAGCGCCACTTCTCGATGCCGCCCGGCCACGACACGACCGCGTTCGACACCAGATCGAAGATCCCGGTGGCCAGCGTCAGCGCCGCGGTCACGATGAGCGCGACGTCGCCGACGAACGTCCACGCCGGCGAGCGCCGCCGCACGGCCATCGCATAGGCGATGACGATGAGCGGCAGCCCGCCGATCGTGAAGTGCGCCAGCGCCGGATGCACCGTCGCCAGCCGTACGACGTGGAACCTGGTCAGTGCAGCTTGATCTCGGCGGCCGTCGTCGGATCGATCTTCTTGTTCGACACGTCGACGCCGTTGGCCTTCAGATCGAAGGCGAGGATGGCGTAATACTGATCCGCGGTGAGGCTGCCCGGCTTGTTGGCCGGCATCTTCGTCGCGACGAACTGCGCGACGTCCTGCGCCGTGTGAAATTGCGTGGTGCGAACCTTGGCGCCCGACGGCGGGTCGAGCGGCAGCGCCTCCTTGCCGACGACGGGCGGCGCCTTCTTCGTACCCTCGCCGGCCTTGCCGTGGCACTTCGCGCAATGCTTGCCGAACAGCTTGCCGCCCTCGGCCGCTTGATCGCCGCCGCTCGCGGCGGCCTTGTCGGCGCTCGACGCCGTCGCCCACAACCCGATGACGAGCGCCGCGGCAGCGACGCCTATCAGACGTGCAAATCCGTAACGTTCGATTCGCATGGCTCCCTCCTTGGACCCAATAGACGTATGCGGGTCAGCCGCGGTTACACAGAATGTGCGGGCCGGATCTGCTTCATCTCGTCGTGCGGCCGAACCATCCGCGATCGTAGGTCGCGCTCAATCGGGCGAGCGCGATCGCGGCCAACATCAATCCGAAGTCGCGCAGCGCGATGTCGTAGAAGCCGCTGACGAGCAGCAGATTGACGATGATGCCGACGAGCCAGGCCGCGACGACGAACGCGCCGATGCGCGGCTTCACGGCGACCAACAGGCCGGCGAGGATCTCGACGACGCCGACGAGCAGCATGAACGCGTGGCCGCTCATCGGCAGGATCCTCTCGATGCTGTGCGCGAGATACTGATCCCAGTTCGTCAGAAAGTGCGTGAACTTGTCGAGACCGGCGATCGTCGGTGCCGCGACGAATCCCCAGTGAAGGATGTGATACGCCTGCCGCGCCGGCTCGACGTGAGCCCGCGACACCACCGCCGCCTCGGTGCCAACTGTCTTGTCCATCCGTCGACCTCCCGATGGTTCGACGGTCGGTGCTGCATTCCGGTTACCAATTCTCTCGAATGCGGCCGGCGACGAGCAGCACGAGGACGAAGAGGACGGTGACGCCCGACAGACAATCGCAGACCCAGCGCAGCGGCGTGCGCACGAAGCGGATGACGACGTCGTGGTGGCCCGCGGGAACCGCGACGCGGATGAGGCCGCCGTCGTCGAAGTCGTTCGTCGTGGGACCGATCGTTTGCGCGACGCCGTCGACGGACGCGATCCATCCGGGGAACCAGTGCGCGTTGAACTCGATCGTGACCGGCTCGGCGGCGGAGAGCGTGGCTCGATAGACGCCCGGCGCGCGCGACGAGCTCATCGCCGTCACGCCTCTCTCGAGGACGTGCGCGACCTCGCCGAAGCGCGGGACGGTGCGCTTCACGGTCTTGGGCAGGTACTCGTTCATGCTGGTGACGTAGTCGGTCTCGAGGCCGCGCAAGAAGTGTTCGACGTCGAGCCGGCTGCGCACGAGCGGCGCGGGCGGACCGTAAAAAGGCGCCGAGAGGGCGATGATGGCGGCGATGCACGCGGCGGAGACGATCCATCGTGCGCGCGCGGTGACGAAGAAGCCGTCGAGCGCGGCGGGCGCGCACAGCGGCGCCAGGCAGGCCGCGAAGAGCAGGAGGCGCCAAGGAAACTGCACGTGGTTGGCGAGCGGAACCCATTTCACGAAGAGCGGGCCGACGGGCCGCGTGGCGATGACGAACGCGAGCGCAATACCGAGCGTCGCCAGGATGACGAGCGTACGCGAGGATGCGCGCGTCGCGATCGGCTGTCCTCGGGGTCGCTTCATGGCGACGGCGACGATCCCGAGGATCAGCGCGACCAGATTGGCGACGCCGAGGTAGAGGCGCATCTGCCAGCGCGGCTCGGCGACGAAGAAGGCGAGCGGCGAGAGAAAATGTCCGGCGGGATTGTAGTACCCGGTCATGACGCGCTCGATCCAGATGCGCTTGGAATCGAAGAGCGCCGGGACCGCGTAGAAGACGCACGCGAGAAAGCCGAGCGCAGCGCCGAAGAGCGCGCGGCGAATTCCATCTTTGCCGATGGTCCGCAGCGCGAACCGGCCGAGGAACCACAAGCCTAAGAAGAAGACGCTGAAGTAGGCGGTGATGTTGTGCGAGCAGCCGAGCGCCGCCAGCGCGAGCGCCAGGAGCGCGATGTCTCGCGACGCGTCTTTGCCGTCGGCGTCGAGCGCTTTGTCGAGCGCGAGAAGCGCGAGCGGAAAACAGGCGAAGCCGAGCGCCTCGGCCAGGTCCTCGCGAATCCAGTCGTCGGTCTGCAGATAGGGCGCATAGACATAGAGCGCGACCGCCAATAACGCGGCCGCCGTCGACGCGCGGCGCCGAACGATCCCATAGACGCCGAGGCCGCCGACGACCACGACGGCGCCGGTCAAGAGCTTCACCGTCACGAGCGGCGAGACACCGACGAGCAGGAGCGGGGTCGCCAGGATGTAGACGAGCGGCGCGTAGACGCAGAGGAACGGATAACCGCGCCCCCATACCGGATCGGGCCACCAGCGTCCCATCGGGATGCCGCCGCGAATCGCGCGCGTGTATTCGCCGAGCCGCACGATATAGGATTCCTCTTCGCCGCACGCGAAGAAGCCGGGCTCGAGGAGCGGCCACAGCATCGGCAGCATGATCGCGGCGAGCGCGAGCGCGATCAGAAAGCGCCGGCCGCTGCGATCGTCGACGAGGGCGTGCGCGTAGCCGCGAATCCGCGCGCGTCGCTCGCGACCGATGGCGAGCCAAGATCCGAAGAGCGCCAACAGCAGCGCCAGCGCCGGCGCGGCGTGGAAGAGCGCGATCAGCGCGAGCGCGTGCGTGCCGAGGCGCGCTTTCACGTCGCGGAGCGGCAGCGCCACCACTTCGCCGCGCCCGGCGAGCGCGCCGCGCCACGGCCGCCAGGGAGGTCGCACGCCGAACGCCACGCCGCCGGCGCCGTCGGCATCGCGCAGCGCGACCTCGATCTCGTGGAGCCCGGCGGCGAGGAGCTGCTCTTTGGGCGCGACGCGGCCCGGCGCGGGCGAATAGATCGCGACGCCGTCGACGCGCAGGCTGGACGCGCTCGAGCCGCCCAGGAGCCAGACGTAGACGCCGGATCGCGGCGCGACGAACGTGGCGCGCGCGATCAGCGTTCCGCCGCGCGGCGGCGTCGGCGCCACTTCGGGCGTCAACAGCTTCTCGGCGCGCCGATGCTCGACGACGGCGCCGTTGCGGTCGGTCGTGGTCACGTCGAAGCCGACGGGGCCCGCGATCGACCAGACGAGACGCTCGGTGCCGAACCAGATGGTCGCGGCGCCGATCAGAACCGCCACCGCCGGCCAGACGGTTCGCACCGCTCGTGGCATCGCCACGACCAACGTATGCCAGACACCGGGGCTTGCGACAAGCCCGGGGTGCTGCGGCACCGTCTCGACCATGACCAAGCATGCGGTGGTGATCGCCGGCGCAGGTCCGACCGGCCTCACATTGGCGGCCGAGCTGGCGTTGGCGCGCGTCGACGTCGCCATCGTCGAGCGGCGCGCCAATCAGGATCTCGCCGGCTCGCGCGCCGGCGGTCTGCACGCGCGCACCATCGAGCTCTTCGATCAGCGTGGCATCGCCGATCGCTTCCTCGCGCAAGGGCAGGTCATGCAGATCGTGAGCTTCGCGATGGCGCCGCTCGACATCAGCGATTTTCCGACGCGGCACAACTACGGGCTCGCGCTGTGGCAGGAAAAGATCGAGCGCATCCTCGCGGCGTGGGTCGACGAGCTCCGGGTGCCGATCTATCGCGCGCGCGAGGTGACCGGCTTCGCGCAGGACGACAGCGGCGTCGACGTCGCGCTCGCCGACGGCGGCGCGTTGCGCGCGCAATTTCTCGTCGGCTGCGACGGCGGCCGCAGCCTGATCCGCAAGCAGGCCGGCATCGACTTCGCGGGCTGGGATGCATCGATCAGCTACTTGATCGCCGAGGCCGCGATGTCCCGAGCGCCGGCGTGGGGCATCCGCCACGGCGAAAAGGGCCTCAACGCGCTCGGCAAGCTCGACGACGGCAAGCGTGTGCGCGTCGTGTTGATCGAGCCGCACGTGATGCCAGGCGACCAGCCGACCGTCGACGAGCTGCGCGCGGCGCTCGTCGCCGTCTACGGGACCGACTTCGGCGTTCACGACGTCACGTTCCTCTCGCGGTTCACCGACACGACCCGGCAGGCGGCGTCCTACCGCGAGCGACGCGTGCTCCTCGCCGGCGACGCCGCGCACGTGCATTCCCCGTCGGGCGGACAGGGGCTCAACATCGGCGTGCACGACGCCGTGAACCTCGGGTGGAAGCTGGCCGAGGTGGTCCACGGCACGGCACCGGAGAGCCTGCTCGATAGCTACCAGGCCGAGCGGCACCCGATCGGCGCGCGCGTGCTCGAGACGACGATGGCGCAAACCGCGCTCAACCGCGGCGACGAACGCACCAAGGCGTTGCGCA
Source organism: Polyangia bacterium (assembly GCA_036494045.1). Lineage (GTDB taxonomy): Bacteria > Myxococcota_A > Polyangia > Palsa-1104 > Palsa-1104 > JAQBQH01. The sequence continues at coordinate 12,450 of DASXOU010000707.1, forward strand.
AGACCCTGTCCGAGCTCGTGACGATGGACGAGCCGCGCAAGCGATACGCCGCGATGATGTCCGGGCTCGACGTTTGCTACGACCTCAGCGTGGGACATCCGCTGCTCGGCCGGCGCATGCCCGATCTCGACGTGGTCGCGGCCAACGGCCCGCTGCGCGTGTTCACGCTGCTCCACGACGCCCGGCCGCTGCTGCTCAATCTCGGCGACCCGGCCGCGCTCGACATCACGCCGTGGTCGGATCGCGTTCGCCGGATCGACGCGCGTTACGCCGGCGCATGGGAGCTGCCGGTGCTCGGCGCCGTCGCCGCTCCCACGGCGGTCCTGATTCGCCCCGACGGCCACGTCGCCTGGGTCGGCGACGGCAGCAACCGCGGCCTTCACGCCGCCGTGACAACTTGGTTCGGATCGCCCACTTCGCCGTAGTACGCTACAGGCGGTCGGATGTCGGGGATGGATGATGAGGCGCCGCGGACGTCACCACCGGGAGGGTCGGGGACGCGGCGCGCCTTCGCCGACGACGAGGTCGTCGCCGGGCGCTATCGCGTGGTGCGCTTCATCGCGCGCGGCGGAATGGGCGAGGTCTACGAGGTCGAGGACGTCGAGCTGCGGATCCGCGTCGCGCTGAAGACGATTCGCGTCGAGCTCGTCGACGACGAGGCGGTGCTCGAGCGCTTCCGCGGCGAGCTGGCGCTGGCGCGGCGGGTCACGCATCCGAACGTGAGCCGCCTGTTCGATCTCGGGTTTCACGACACGCCGCGCGGACGCATCGCGTTTCTGACGATGGAGCTGCTCGCCGGCGAGTCGCTGCGCGAGCGCATCCGGCGCGGGCGAATGGACGTGCAGGAGGCGCTGCCCATCGTCGAGCAGATGGCGGCGGGCCTGGCGGCGGCGCACGCGTTCGGCATCGTGCATCGCGACTTCAAGAGCGACAACGTCATGCTGGTGCCGTCGCCGTCGGGCGGCGCGCGCGTGGTCATCACCGACTTCGGGCTGGCGCGCAGCATCGAGTCGACGACGCTGCCGACGATCTCGGGCGAGCTCAAAGGCACGCCGGCCTACATGGCGCCGGAGCAGCTCACCAACGGGCCCATCACCGCCGCCGTCGACGTGTACGCGCTCGGCGTCGTGATGTACGAGATGATGACGGCGACGCTGCCGTTCGCCGGCGGCAACGCGATGGCGGTCGCGGTCAAGCGGCTGACCGAGCGGCCGCAGTCACCGCGCAAGGTCGTCGCCACGCTCGACGTGCGCTGGGAGCGCGCCATCATGCGCTGCCTCGAGCGCGAGCCGAACGCGCGCTTCACCGACGTCGGCGAGCTGGTGCGCGCGCTCGGCGCCGCGCTGCCGCCGCCGCCGCGCCGCGGCCGCCTGGCGATCGGCGCGCTCGCGATCGCGGCGCTCGTGGTCGCCGGTGGGCTCGGGCTGCGCCACCTGCAGCGCGCGCGGCAGGCGAGCCGCGCGGCGGCGAACGGCGAACGGCGCGCGCTCGCGGTGCTCGGCCTGCGCAACTTGAGCGAGCGCGTCGACGCGGCGTGGCTGGGAACGGCGCTGCCCGAGCTCCTCGCCGCCGAGCTCACCGCCGAGGGCGCGGTGCGCCGCGTTCCCGACGACAACGTGACGCGCGCGCGCCGCGAGCTCGCGCTGCCCGACGGCGCGCTGCCGCCGCCAGAGGCGTTACAGCGGCTCGGCGCGATCCTCGAGACCGACTGGGTGCTGACCGGGACCTATCTCGCCACCGGCGACGGGCGCGTGCGCGTCGACGTCACGCTGGACGACACGCGCAGCGGCCGGCCGATCGCCGTCGCCAGCGAGACCGGCTCGGAGAGCGCGCTCCTCGAGCTCGTCGCCGTCGTCGGTGAAGAGCTGCGCCGCCGGCTCGGGCTGACGTCGTTGTCCGCCGCCGACCGGCAAATTGCACGCGCGACCCTGCCGCGCGATCCGGCGGCGGCGCGCGCGTACGCCGAAGCCTTGGCGCGCCTGCGCGCCTTCGATTCGCGCGGCGCCGTGCCGCTGCTCGAGCGCGTGACCGCGGCCGAGCCGGACTTTCCGCTCGCGCACGCCGCGCTCGCCGACGCGTGGCGGCGGCTCGGACGACAAGCCGACGAGGAGCGCGAGGCGCGGCTGGCGCACGATCACGCCGGCGGCCTGCCGCGGCCCGAGCAGCTCGCCGTCGAAGCGAGCCTGCGCGTCGCCGAGCGCAAGTGGCCGCGCGCGCTCGAGCTGTACCACGCGCTCTACGACTTCTACCCGGGGTCGCTCGACTACGGGCTG